>JACMIS010000921.1 GCA_014381035.1 Armatimonadota bacterium | reverse complement strand
TGAGGACGTTGCTGTCGCCGCCCTGGTATATGAGAAGGCGAAAGCACAGGGCATTGGGCAGGAGATTCCCTTCCGCTGATGCCTTCTCCCTTTCCTGCGATTCTTTCTCTCGACATCGGCACTTCCTCGACACGAGCCGTCCTGTATCACGCACAAACCGGTGCTGTTGTTCCGGCGACCGCATTTTTCGATTCCCATGAGCCGGATGTCACGCCGGAGGGCGGTTCGACAATTTCTCCTGACCTCCTGTTGCAGGAGGCGTTATCCTGCATCGTGCAATCACTCGCGTCCGCCCCGGATGCCGAGGTTTTAGCCGTCGCGTGTTGCACCTTCTGGCATTCCGCCATCGGCATCAACACAAACGGCGACGCACAAACACCGGTCCTGCTCTGGTCAGACCGGCAGTCCGCTCCCCAGGTCGCCGCCTTGCGCGAAGTGATGGACAGTGCCGCCTATACCGAGCGCACCGGTTGTCCGTTTCATACGTCCTACCTCCCCGGTCGTTTGCGATGGTTGCGGGAAACCCAACCGGATATTTTTGCCCGTTGTGTTCGATTCGTTTCACCGGGCGAGTACATCTACGGGAAATTGTTCGGAGTGGATCATATCAGGCAGTCCTGGAGCATGGCAAGCGGTACCGGGTTGTGGAACGCGCACGCGGAGGCGTGGGATGGCGAAACCCTCTCCCACATTCCGGGTCTGACACCGGGACACTTCGCCCCGGTTTCCGACGATGCGGTTTCCGGATTGTTGCCCCTGTATCGCGAGCGATTTCCCCGCCTTGCTTCCATCCCGTGGTATCCGGCACTCGGCGACGGTGCGTGTTCGAATCTCGGTGCGGGGGGCGTGACCCCGACCTGTATCGCTTTGATGATCGGCACTTCCGGTGCGATGCGCGTCGCGGTTCCCGGTGCGACACCACCCGAAGTCCCTGCCGGTTTGTGGCGCTATCGCGCCGATAAAGAGCGATTTCTTGTCGGCGGCGCGTTATCGAACGGCGGCAATGTCTGGTCCTGGCTGACGGAGACACTGCACCTTCCCGCAACCGGCGCGGATGATTTGCTTGCGGCGATGGTTCCGGACAGCCACGGATTAACGGTGTTGCCTTTCCTTTCTGGCGAACGCGCCCCACTGTGGCGGGACGATCTGACCGGGGCGATCCTCGGTCTGACGCAGGCGACTACCCCTTTGGAAATCGCCCGCGCCGCGTTTGAAGCCGTCGGATACCGTTTCGCCGCGATCCGCGAACGGTTGAAATCGGTCGTCCCTCAAGCCGAAATTATCGGTACCGGCGGCGGTCTATTACGCTCGACCGCATCGGCGCAAATCTTAGCCGATGTGTTGGGCGAGCCGATCACCCTTTCCGGCGAACTGGAAGGCTCCTCCCGTGGCGCGGCACTATGGGTGCGCGAAAAACTCGGCTTGGGGCGATTGGAAGATGCGCCGTTCGCGATGAACCGGCGATTCCTGCCAAACCCGGACCACGCGCAAATCTACGCCAGCGCACGGGCGCGTCATGAAGACATTTTGTCACGCCTCGGTTGACAGTGGGCGGCGCATCCCCGTAACCACGATTTAGTTGCCCGCTTACCGCAGAAGTTTCTCATAGCAGATCGAATCCGGATCGTCGGCGTATGTACCCCAGCAAGCGACACGCACGAAACGGTGCTTTTCGTAGAGTGCCATCGCCTCCGGTTGCAATATGCCGGTTTCCAGACGCAGACGGGAATATCCGATTGCCCGCGCCGCGCCCTCGACCGCCGCCATCAGCGCGGAGCCTACGCCTCGCCCCCATGCTTCCGCCATGACAAACATCCGCTTCATTTCCGCCATCGGTTCGCCATCGCCGCGAAGCGGTCGGAGAACGACGCAACCGACCGCAGTGTTATCTGCCAGCCGCGCGACGAGAAACGCCGCCCCGGTTTGCTCGGCTTGCTCGATAGCGAACAATGCGGCATCCGTCCGGCTATAATCGGTGTAGCGGCGTGCCAGTTCGGCAAATGCCTCGTCCAGCAGTCGTGTAGCATCGATAGTACGGGGGCTTTCTATACGGATGGTGATGTTACTCATCGCCTTCCCCTTACTCGTGTGTCGGTTCTACGGTCGTTTCGTCCACCGTTTCATACAGCCAGCGCGTTATGTCGTTCGTCTGCGGGTCCAAAATAATACCCCGCCGCCGGTGCGCCCAACAGGCGTAGGATACGGAGACGAAGAACGAGGCGGGCAGGCGGTTGCGAGCGGCTATTTTCACTCCGAGTACGGTGGTATCGCCGCCGAATCCCATCGGACCGACGCCCAGGCCGTTGGCGATTTGCGTACACTCCTTTTCCAGAGCGTCCAACTCGGCGACCGGGTTCGTATCGGTCACGGTACGCAGGAGTTGCTCTTTCGCCACTTCGAATCCGGACGAACGGTCGCCGCCGACACAAACTCCGATGTATCCGGGAGAGCATCCTTTGCCCTGCGCTTTCCAGATTGCGTCCAGAACCACCAGTTTGACCCCGTCCACATCCCGTCCGGCTTTTTTGCCCAGATCCTTGAGTTCGACAGGAAGGGAATATTGCGCACCGACATTTTCACACCCCCCGCCTTTCAGAATAATGCGAACATCCACTTCCGGCTTGCGCCATGCTTGGAAATGAAACAGCGGCGTGCCCGGTCCAAGGTTGTTGCCGGTGTTTTTCCCGGTAATGGAATCCACCGAGTTCTGGCGCAGATAACCAATCGTGGTGGCTTCGGCGACCGCTCGTTTCGCCTCCTCCTCGAACGCAATCGTGTCATAGCCAATCGGATGATGTACATAAAACTTGATCATGCCGGTGTCCTGACAGATCGGCGCAGAGTCGCGTGCGGCATCGGTTATATTGCAATCAATCGTGTCGAGAGCCATTAAGCCGCGACTGCCTTTCGACTCCTTGTCGCGTCCCTGTTGCATCGCGGCGCGAATATCGGGCGGCAGATCGGACGATGTGCGGCGAATCAGATCCAATAAATTGTTAAAAAGGGTGTCAGACATAAATCACATAACTTTCAGTAGGTCAAAATCGTTGTACAATCAGTATACGTTCGTAGAACGCGAAGCGTCAACGAGGAGTATTGATGGAGCCAATTTGTATTCCTGCTAATTCCACGGTGTATAAAACCGGTATGCTAATGCTGATCGGCGCGACACTTCCTCTCGGGGACGCTGTCTTGCTAATGGGTCTCGGAGCGATGCAAACCGCTTTCGCCCTTCCGATTGTTTTTATGTTCGTTATGGGATGCTACGGGGTGATTGTGGGGATAGCGGACATCATCAAATGGCACCGTGCGAAGACAACCCCCGCTTTGCGCCTCACGGAGGAAGGTATTACAGATGCCACCGGAAGTATAACCGGCGGTTCGGTCTATTGGGACGAGATACTATCGGTTTCCAAGGTCCGTGTTGCGGACCATTATTCGCTGGCGGTACAACTGACCGATAACAGCGCGTATCTCGCCCGCATTCCCGCCTGGAAACGGTTGTTTTTATCGCCCAACATCGCGGCTTACGGCACGGCGTTTCTTGTCTCGGAGTCCGAACTCGCTGTCCCGCTCGATCAGGCGATACTGGCGATAGAGAACGCCCAACAGTGCTTCAAGGAGGTGCCCGTAACGGAAGCCCCCCCGCAACCGTCCGCGCACTGGTGGACCGCCATCCCTCCCGAAGAACGGATCGTGGTGTCCTTGCGGAGCGAACGTTAGACCGGATTCGCATTGGTTTCGCCGGTATCCGATGATACAATTCGGGCATCATGTCGGGCGAAAACGATGTACCCAAGCCGGAAAATGAAGTGGTTCGTATCCCCCCGAATCGCTTGCAAAAACTGAACCAGTTGTTGACTCGTCTGTTCGTCGTCGCGAGCGCGTACTTTCTGCTCGCACTCTCGACTGCCGGTCAACCCCTGCTGGCACTTCTCGCCATTTTTCTGCTTACGGCTTCCGCCACTCTGAGCGTATTCAGCTTTATGGAGTTGATTTATTCCTGGATGACGACCGCCCTGCGTGCCGACGCGAACGGAATCACGGACGCGACGGGACCGGTGCCCGGCGGACTCGTGCGTTGGGACGAAATCTTGGGAATCACGGAAAGCACGGTCAATGATGAGCCTATTCTGCTCTTCCACCTGTATAACACACAAGCCTATCTCGACCGGCTTCCCGAAATGAAACGGGCCATGCTCGCCGGAAGCGTTTCCGTGTACGGAACGCCGTGCGTGGTGTCCCAGAGCGACATCGGGATTCCCGTCGCCGAGGCTCAGCTACGTTTGGAGGAGGCACGGCAACGGTTCGTGCGCGTTCCTGTCCTCCCGGTTACATCAACCGTATCAACTGCTCCGACAGCCCATTGGTGGACCGCCGTTCCTCCCGAAGAGCGCAAAGCACAACCGCTCCGATCCGGATTGGGCGACGGCAGCGGCGGCGACCGCTGAGCGAAACGAAACGATAGCGGACTTTGTTATGGAACCAAAAGCATATGGCAATAAGCAATCCATAGTTGTTATATTTTGGGCTATGCTGTTTACGCTCGCACTCGAAATCTGTTTGTTATTAAACCCTGTCCTACATTGGTTCGACCGCACCCCTGTTTGGCAACTCTGGCTGATTGCTATCATTAGTATGCCGCTGAGTTTGAAGTATCTGGTACTTTCCGCATCTCACCTCGCCAGACGACAGCCGACTCTGACAATCGACGGCGATGGCATACATATAAATACGCTCCAGTATTGGGGACATATCGCCTGGTCGGAAATCTCTGGCACCCAACTACAGGAATACAGATCCGGACTGTTCCGGCAGACATACTTTTTGATTCATTTGCGGGATAAAGAGAAAGCGATCCGGAGGCTTCCCCGGTGGCAACGTTTTCTACTCCCCCTCAGTTCAGCGGGGTTGGGCAGCCCGATTTTCTTCAGCACAGACATGGTAAACGTTTCTTTCGCGGAGTTGCACCTCGATGCTCATTGCCCGGCCCACGTAGCCGCTCGCGTCCTGCACGATCACCGGGATCGCCACTGCGCGCACGAGCCGCCGATAGTAATCCGCGATTGCCTCCTCCTCGAGCACCACGGCGACTGGTGGAATCGCCATCAGCATCATCGCGCCGCACTTTTCCGCGTGCCGCGCGTGCCGCTCCGCGATGAACGAAGACTCCGCCCCGACGCTGATCACCGTGACTCCGCGGTTGCCGGTCATCTTGCAAACGAACTCGCACACGGCGTCGCGTTCGTCGCTCGCCAGCCGCAGCGTCTCCGAGACCATCGCCATCACCACGCCGTCCGCGCCTTCGTCGAGCAGCCAGTGCAGCTCGCGCCCCAGCGTGTCGAAGTCCACGGACTCGTCCTCGTGAAACGGTGTCTGGAAAACGGGGAGGATCATGCGCGGATCGCAGCGGGCATC
>JACMIS010000920.1 GCA_014381035.1 Armatimonadota bacterium | reverse complement strand
GAATCAAACAGGTTTTGACCCACCGCGCCGAGGAGGTTTTCGAGGCGGTGGAAAGCGAGTCGGTGCTCGACAAGTTTTTCAAAGTGTATGGGGAGGGGACCGAGCGTTCCGTCGCGCAACTCTCGAACGTGTTTTCGCTCTCATCGCCGTTCGTGCATCTCTTGGAAAACGCGCCGAACTATAAGCACGACCAGAACAAGGAGCAGACCATCGTCGGTATCATGAACGGTGCCGAGCCACGCTCCGACGCCGAACAGCGCTTCCGACGGATGCTCAAAGACACGGTGCAGGGCGTGCGCGACGGGCAAATCTCGAACGCGAACGAGCAACATCAGGTGCTGTTCTTGCGCGAACGTGCCGCGTTCCCGTTGCGCCTTTTAGACGGGATCGAAAAGTACCGGTTCGCCTATGACCAGGCACGAATGCAGGGGGCGTCGGCAAACCCGATCCATACCCGCAAGGACATCCGGGAGTGGGTACGCATCTCCCCGCCGTCATTCCGTACGCAAGCGCACGCGTGGCAGACGTTCTGCGTCGGCTGGGCGGCACAGGTGATCGATGAGGAACGCGACACACGCTACACCGCGACCGGCTCGCGGGTGACGGTGAAGTTCATCGCCAAGTATCAGGACCGCTTCGGGATGCCGAAAACCGATCCGTTAGGCACGTTCATCAACATCACCGGCGACATGGCAAAACTTATCGCGCAGGACGAATCGGCGGCGGTGCAGGCGAGCCGCCCCCCGAAGGAGGGACGCGAGATCGTGATGAACCTGTGCGACAACGAAACCCTGCGCGAACAGCTGGATCAAGGGATCGAGGCGAAACTGCACGAACTGGGCGTCGCGGAACTCGGCGAACGATTGGTTCGGCATGTTCAGGCGCAGGAACGCGCATTGCCGACCGCCATTTATCGCCCGTATCAGCAAGCTATCTCGGACTATTTGGAACGGATCAACTTTGCCGGGTTCGGAAGCGGCGTCCCGGTCGCGCCGAAAACAGAGACCGTGACGGTAGTAGCGACCCCTGTTTCCGGGACACAATCTTTGAATGGAGGCAACGGGACCGCCACTGCGACGCTCCCGGCAACAGCGGCCATGCCCGCCATCGCGGCGACGGAGAGTGCCGGGGCTGTACCCATCAAGTCCAAAAAGGACCGCCTCCTCGAACTCAAGGAACTTCTGGACGAGGGATTGATCGAGGACGAAGAGTACAAATCGGCACGCGCAGCGATTCTCGCCGGAGCTTAAATCGGTGAAAGTAAGCGGGCGGGAATCTCTGATTCCCGCCCGCTTACTTTCACCGTCGTTCATCGATCCCGTCTCTTACGTATGGCAAAGATTATCATTCGCCCGATCACAAATACAAACATCGCCAGTAGAAGCCATGCCAGCGGTCCCAGTGCCATGATGAAAACACTACCAACGCAAATCGCCAGCAATCCCAACGGTCCGAGCACAAGCAAGACCAGACCGACCACCGCGCCGCCGACGATGAATGGCAGTATCGTATTTTCCCAGATCGAGCGACCGGCATACCAACCCCGTGCGAGTTGCGGGTAGGTTTCCCGCATCCGTTTCGCTTGCCACAAACATAGGGTGAAGAGTGCCATTCCGCCGACGAAAACCAAGCCGGGAGTCCAGTTCGGCAGATTCGGTTGGTTTGCGGCTTCCCCGGTTGCGAGCAGTATCCCGACTCCAAACGCCACGGCGGCGACTTCGCCAATGAAACCTAACACTCTGTCACCCCGGAGGCTTTTCGTCAGGAATGGTCCCGTGAGGTCGTCCTCCAGCGGGGCGAAATTGCCATGCAGGTTCGGTGCAGATGCCGGATGGATTACCCAGGGTTGTGTGGTGCCACTGGTGGGTTCCGGGGAGGGTTCTTTCGCGGCGATTGGCGGTGCTTCCTGCGGGGGGAGTTGCTGAGCCAGCGCGGCGAATCCGGCATGACTCACCCGCGCGCCGGTGAGACCCGGTAACACCGCGCCACAGTTTGGGCAGATGCGGACGGTCGGTCTGGTTTCGGCTCGCCCACAGTTTGCGCAGACGGCGGGCGTTGGAGCGTCTGTCATATCGTGATTACCCCGCACAGAGCAAGGAGACCTAAAAACAGCAACAGTCCGACCAAAAGAAGTCCGCCGAATGTCCAGAGCAACGCCGTAGTGCAGCCTGCCGACTTCGCACCCGGACGCTGCCTTTGTTGTGTATCGTGCATACTCCGGGAAGAGGTGTTGGGTGTGACCGCCCATGGTTGGCGCGGTTCAGCGGAGGCGTTGGATGCCGCGGGGCGCACTGCTTGCGCTTGTGCCTGACCGCCGCCATCGGTGGGCAGCTCAAGGGGGATGGGCGATGCGCCCGGAAACGTCGCGCCGCAGTTCGGGCACAAGCGAATATTCGGGTTCGTCTCCTTGCGTCCGCAATTAGGGCAGACGATTGCTTGTGAAATCGGTTCGGGGGTGTTCATGGCGTTTTCTCGCCCGGCTTTTTGTTGCCGCCGCCGGACATACGACGAGCCAGCATCCCCAGAATATAGGCGACGCACAGGGCACCTATCCATGCAATCGGTCCGTAGCTAACACCCAGACACATGAGCAGTCCGCCGAGAGGAAACAGGACGCACAGCATCAGGATGCCGAAAATCAGGGTCAGCAGATGGTCAACCCCTTTACCCCACGTATCCCGCCCGGTTTGCCACCCTTTCGCAAAGGTGGGGTATCGTACTCGCATCTCTTTGGTATACCAGAATAGGAATACCGATGTGAGAAACATCCCCAGCAAGAAATAAAATCGCTCCGCGCTCTCCGGAATTTCTCCCAGAAGTCGGAAAAACTGCCACATGGAATATACCAGGAGCGCGAACGCGACGATCTCCCCGAGGAAACCGAGAGCGGCGTCGAGTGCGATACCGCCGGTAAGTAGCGGACCGGGAGAGCGGGGCGCATTATCCGGCGCGGCGATCTGTTTCTGTGCCATGCCCGGCGGCACTTCCTGATATTCTGATTCGGCGGGTGGTGACCCGAGAATGGCACCGCAGTAGGGGCAAAATCCATGCCGCTCCGGCGCGATCCGGGAGCAGTTCAAACACGTCATGCCCTCTCCTCGCGCATCGGTTGAGACGTACGAATCATTCGTGCCAACATGCCGCCGAAGAACAGGATACCGGCTAGACATGCCCACTGCGCCGCTGTCAAACCGAACAGGATGGCATCCGCCGTGCGGTAATATTCGATAGCGAATCGCGCCGTACATGCGAGGAGACCCTGCACATAAAATAAACCATTCTCCGGAAGCGTGCGGCGTTTCTCCAAAGCTACCAGCAGAGCGAAAATCGCAGCCGACGCGACTGACATATAAATCTGTGTCGGGAAACGCTCCGCGCCGTGCTGATATACGGACCACCACGCCGTGTGATTCGTTTCGCGTCCGTAGCAACAACCACCAAAGAAGCAACCCCACCGCCCTACTGCTTCGCCTGCGGATAGCGCGAGTGCAAACAGGTCGCCGAGTGGACGCGTCAATCCGATGCGTTTTTTGTACAGGTGGACCGATAGATACCCCCCGATGATTCCCCCCAACACCGTTTTCCCCGCTTCCTTGCCGCCAGACGCGATCAGTTGCGCCAGATTCGCGCCGATCAATCCGCCAAACAACCCGACCAGAGCGACGGACCAGACACCCGCCGTGGAAATGCCGCGCCGTCTCGCCAGCCACGCGAACGCGAGCACCCCGGTACAGTAGCCTAAAAGGTAGAAAAGAGGAGACGCGCCAAAGTTCGGCAGAAAACCGGGTAATGTCGGCAGGGTTGGCACCACGTATTGTACGCTCTTTTTTTCTTTTTCGTCCGTCCACCTACGAAACGGAGGGCGAGAAACGCCCTTCAGCAAAAATTCGGTAGGAATCTGCCATAAAAATAATGGCGATACGATGGCAATGCGCCCCGT
>JACMIS010000919.1 GCA_014381035.1 Armatimonadota bacterium | reverse complement strand
TCTTGACCCACTATCTACCCGACGATACACACACGGCGGGGTGGGGCGGGAAAAATATCGTTGATGCAGAGAACCAATGGGTTGCTATCGCTTCTCTGGTGCTCGGACAAAACGGAATTTGGGGGGATCTGTGCGCCGTATCCGTAGCGGGACGGGAGCGATTCCGAACCGCCCTCCATTGGTACAAACAAGTACGCGACGATGTGACTCTGGCATCGCCGATACGCACAGGAAATGTCGGCGGATCGCCCGAGATCCACGAAAAGATACACCGTGCGACGGGCAAGGGAGTTGTCTCGATCTTCGCCGCGTCCGCCGGTACCTATTCGTACGTCACGGAGAACGCCGTTGTCGAGTCAGTCCGGCACAATTTCGGCGTAACGGTTTCGCGTAACGCAGATGGTCGCGCCGTTATTGTTGCGAGATTTGCGCCGAACGAACATGCGAAAGTATTATTCTTCGGCGCGAGTTGATGCGATATGGCGTCATGTGAAGAAGACGTCCAATTCCTCGACAGTGCGAAGTATGAATTGATTCGAAGCGACTGGGGTTGCGACAGATCGGAGCAAAAAAGCTTAATCGGAGCCTGATCTTGTGATTGCGCGTCGTTTGCCGGACGGTCGCCGTATCGTGTCTTCCTCGGCATCCGAGAGCAGTTCTCGCAAACGCCGCAAGGCGCGTTGTTGTAGCCGGGAAACATGCATCTGCGAGATGTTCAGCTTTTTGGCGATTTTCGCCTGACTCATCTCCTCAAAGAAGCGTAGCGAGATCACTTCCCGTTCGCGGGGATGAAGTATTTCCAGTGCGGAACGCAGGTCGTCGAACGACTCGAACTCCCAGAGTCCGGCATCGAGTCGCCCGACCAGATCGAACAACGATGCCGAATCGCTCCCGGCATCCAGTTGGGAATCCAGCGAGAGCGGATTGCTCGCTTCGCCTGATTCCATCGCCATCAAAATGTCATCCTCGCTGACGTTCATTCGGACGGCGATTTCTGCCGGGGTCGCGGGTCGCCCCAATTCTTGCGTCAGGATATGCTGGAAGCGACGCGCATTGTGATTCAACTCCTGGAGCCAGCGCGGGACCTTGATCGTCGCGGTCTTGTCACGGAAATATCGCTTGATCTCGCCCAGGATCGTCGGCGTGGCGTAGGTAGAGAACCGGGTCCCCTGCGTCGGGTCGTAGCGGTCCAGGGCGTTTATCAAACCGATGTTGCCTACCTGGATCAAATCCTCGATAGATTCTCCGGCACCGAGAAAGCGCGAAGCTATGGAGCGTACGAGGCGCTGGTGGTAGATAACCAGCATCTCACGCAATTGCGAGTCGCGGGTATGGGCATGCTGCACGGAAAGACGTTCCAACTCTCCGGGTGGAAGAATCGGGATGTCAACCGCAAGCGGCGTTGTCAATGTCGGGGGAGGGTTCACCAGAGAATACGGAGCAAGTGGAACCGTGTGATCTGTTGTGTCTCCAATCGCACCACGGACCGTAACCGGCGCGCCTGAGTGTGTAGGTAACGTTTCGCCAATCATAGAGGAAGTTGTTCTGGATCGATTTCTGAACATCACCTGCTTCTCAGCAACTGATGAAAGACCCCGTTTTCCAGGAGCATATACGAACTTTTTTTCACCTAACTGGATGGAGGTATCGTCTGCGCAAACACTGGTATTTTTACTGATATGTACCGTATTCTCGTTCATACGAATCCTCCTGTCAAATAAGATGCGATTTCTGACTGCCTCGCGGCGAAGTAGCAACAGTAGCGTATCTACCGGTGATTATTCACACAGCGAGAAATCTACGTATTCAGACGGAAGTGTATCGGTTTGTGTTTCGTATATACCGCGAGTGTGACGTATTCCATACCGGAGCAGTTCATTTTGGTTTTCTGCTCCGGCAATCGTCGGCAATCACTTGCTATCGGAAGAGTGTCCAGGAAATGCCTTCGCACCTGGGTCGATGAATGTCTTTGCGAAGTTGGCGGCAGTTCCCGCTTCCCCGATACCCGTCGCGATAAGTTTCAATTTGCCAACATACGTGCAGATGTCACCGGCGGCGTAAACGCCGGGAATATTTGTCTGCATGGTGGAATTCACCAGAATCGCGTTCTTTTCAATATCCAACCCCCATTCCTTGATAGGACCGAGATTGGTAAGGAAGCCGATGTTAAGTAGGAGGTTGTCGCACTCCAAAGTCGTCTCTTCGCCGGTGCGGTTATCGAAAATAGTCACCGCCGACAATCGCTCTTCGCCATGAACCGCTTTGAGCTCATAGAACCGGCGGACATCCGCGGGACCGTTCAGGACTTTTTCGACAGAATCCTCGTGGGCGCGGAAGCGGTCGGACCGGTGGATCAACGTACACGAGGTGGCATGTTCCGCGAGTGCCATCGCCCAGTCGAACGCCGAGTCGCCGCCGCCAACGATAACGAGTCGCTTCCCGTGTAGCGACTTCGTATCGTTCACGAAATACTGGATACCCTTTTCCTCTAGTTCCTGAAGTCCCGGCACATCCATGCGCCGGGGCATAAACGCGCCAACGCCCGCCGCGATCAGCACCGTTTTCGTCAGGTGGGTGCCCTTATCGGTGACAAGCGTAATAACACCGGACGCCTCATCGCGGGTCAGGGTTTGTACCTTCTCGCTCAAACAGACCGTCGGTTGGTACTGAATCGCCTGCTCGGCAAACTGATCCACGAGATCTTTCGCCAAAACTTTGGGAAAGCCTCCCACATCATAGATATATTTTTCCGGATAAAGCGCGGAAAGTTGTCCGCCGAGTGCGCCGAGCGAATCAATAATCTTTGTCTTCATCTGGCGCAATCCTGCGTAGAACGCGCCATACAAACCGGTAGGTCCGCCGCCAATAATCGTGAAATCGTAAATGTCGGTGTTAGTGTCGCTCATAGTCATACTCGTTTCTAAAAGAAAAAGCCGCAACGCCCTGAATAACGGGGTGCGACTTTGCTACCATAATTATATAACACGAAACAGAACAATCAAACAAGGACATACTTGATTGGATATAATGATATTTAATAGCGAAGTGATAAATATGCGTGAAATCGGAGATTCGATTGTCGCTCTCCGACTTCACGCCTCATCGTCTTACAACCCCAGTCGGTAGTCGATGATCGCGGAAACGCCGACGCCCTTGACCCGAGACAATGATTCTAACTTGCCCGGTCGTGCGGTCGAGATCGGGATTAATGCCGTCGCTCTTAGTTCGTTTCCGATGCGCGTCGAACCTTCGACGCGGGCGAGTGCCTTCACCACGTCCACCTTGTTTTTCGGACCGGAAACCTGTGCGGCTCCGACATACGCACCCTCGCCGACGGTCAAAATCGGAACGACACGGGTGGTTTCCCGCAAGCCATCCGGCTTGTTACCCGTGAGGGTATTCACAAATCGGTCTATCTGTCCGCCGAACTGATTGACGAGCACGCCGATTGCCGCGCCCTTCAGAATCTCACCGACCTGGGCACTTGCGGGCAGTACTTGCCCGATTACTATCCCGCTAAATACCGACGCCGTGACGATCGCCACCGTGCGTATGCTATTCGATTTTCGTGTCATCTTCTTTTCTTCTTTCTTTACGATCTCGCGATGCCAGATAGATATTCAACGTCGCGACATCGGAGGGCGTGACACCGGGGACGCGTGCCGCCTGACCCAGAGTCGCCGGGCGTATCTTGCCCAGTTTCTCTCGCGCCTCAGACGCCATTCCGATAATCACGGAATAGTCGAGGTCAGAGGGAAGCAAGAGATGGTCACGACGTCGCGCCGCATCTACCTGCGAGACTTCCCGATCTAT
>JACMIS010000918.1 GCA_014381035.1 Armatimonadota bacterium | reverse complement strand
CTCAAAGCCGCCGTAGAAGGGCGGCAGGTCCTCGTCGGGAACGTCCGCCTGCTCACCGGATCGGGCGTCGATGTGACGCCGATACAGGAACATCTTGACCGTCTGATGTCTGCCGGTCGGACCGTCGTCCTGCTGGCGGTGGAAGGGAAGGCGGTCGCGGTGGTCGGGGTGAGCGATCCCGTCAAGCCGTCGGCGAAACGCGCCGTTGCGGAACTCAAGAAGATGGGCATTCAGACGGCACTCATCAGCGGGGACAACAAATTCGTCGCGGAGGTGGTGGGCAAGGAGGTCGGCGTTGACGTAGTTTTCGCGGAAGTGTTGCCCGAGAATAAAGCCGAATATGTGAAACGGCTACAGGGCGAGGGCAGGTTTGTGGCGATGGTCGGGGACGGCGTGAACGACGCCCCGGCACTGGCGCAGGCGGACATCGGCATCGCCATCGGTGCGGGGACCGACGTGGCAATCGAGGCGGCGAAGATCGTATTGATGAAGTCCGACCCGCTGGACATCGTGAACGCGATCCTGTTATCGAAGGCGACGGTGCGGAAGATGAAGCAGAACCTGATCTGGGCGAGCGTTTACAACGTTCTTGCGATCCCGGTAGCGGCGGGCGTTTTCTACAACTCGCTCGGCTGGTCCCTACGCCCGGAAGTATCCGCTCTGTTGATGTCAGTCTCATCAATCATCGTCGCGGTCAACGCGGTGATGCTCCGCCGATCCGAGAAAGAAATGCTGACCTGACGAGCCGTTACTGAGCCGCTGTACGGTTAAAAATATCAAACTTCGGGTATTCTATTGCCGGTAGAACAAAC
This sequence comes from Armatimonadota bacterium, assembly GCA_014381035.1. Next base: position 1,359 of record JACMIS010000918.1, on the reverse strand, counting down.
CCTATGGCGTGACCCGCGTTCCGCCTGTGTGTCGGCGATACCACGGTAAATACCACCGATTCCGGGGCAACCTCGCTCGCTTGGATGCCCCCGTCACAATAGAAAGCCCTGTTATGCAAACTTATTCCCGTATGTCTGTTCCCGCACTCGTCGGCGCGTCCGTCGTGGCCGGTCTGTCGTTCCTCGCCGGGTGTGGCTCCGGCAGCGACGACGCGAACGCGCAGACGACCCGCAACCAGACCGTGACGCCGTTCATCCCGCAGAGCGACGTGCAGTACATCGATGCCATCGTGCCACACCACGAACACGCACTCGAGATGGCGGAGATGGAACTGGCGAAGGGAACCCGCCCCGAAGTGAAAGCAATCGCCCAGACCATAATGGACGCGCAGATGCAGGAGATAACTCTCCTGAAAAATGTACGGCAGGCTCTCACCGGGCAGGCGGAGATTCCCGAACCGCCGACCGACCCGCACATGGCGCGGGACATGATGCGGATGGAGGAGGCGACGGGGGCGAATGTGGACGCGGAGTTTTTGGACGGCATGATCCCTCATCACGCCGAAGGCATCTCCATCGCCCACCGCGCTCTGCCCAGCATCCAGCGCACTGACGTGCGCGACAACGCGAACATGGTTGTGGCGACGCAAGCACGAGAGACCGGCGAGATGCAGGCACTACGCCGCTAATGCGATGCTACGTTAGTGAACTCGCGCTGAAAAACGCGGGACGCGCCGAGGTGAAAAAAATTGCCCGCGAGATCATCGCCGCGCAGAAAGCCGAGATCGCCGCATACCAGGCGATGATGAAAGGCGGGGGATAGACCGCCACCAACCACTCGATACGGAGGACCGGAGTAAAACCCGGTCTTTTGTTTTCTTGACATATATACCCCTATAGGGTATAAGGATGTTGAACCTATTACCCCCCAGGGGTATAATGTGATTATGAAGAACGAATCACGGAACAAACTACGCGGCCGGGTCAACCGCGCCGCCGGTCAGATCGCGGGCATCGGGCGCATGATCGACGAGAACGCCTACTGTGTGGACATCCTGACGCAGATCGCCGCCGTGCGCTCCGCGCTGGACTCCATCGGCGTTGAGTTGTTGACCGACCATCTGGAAACCTGCGTCATCGGGAAGGGCGGCGAAACCGCGCACGAATGCGCCAAGCCGCTTTCGCAGGAGGAGTTGGTCGAAGAGGTTCGTACCGTGGTGCGACGGTTCCTGAAATGAAGCGAGCAAACCAATGACAGTCGAAACCAAAAATCATGTTCGTCCCGAGGCAACGCACGGCGGGGCCGATCATTTGTCGCTACAAGTACCGGACGCGTTAGAGCAGTGCGAACTACCGGTT
>JACMIS010000917.1 GCA_014381035.1 Armatimonadota bacterium | reverse complement strand
TCGGCGATGTGACCGAGTACGCGCTGGAAGGAAGTGTCTTTATCGGTGGTGCGGTCGTGCAGTGGCTCCGTGACGGGCTCGGAATCATCCAAACGTCGGCAGAGATCGAAACGCTCGCCGCGACCGTCCCCGACAACGGCGGCGTGTATATCGTCCCGGCGTTCACCGGACTCGGCACGCCGCACTGGGACCCGTATGCTCGCGGAACGATAGTCGGCATTACGCGCGGCACCACTGCTGGACACCTCGCCCGCGCCGCTCTGGAGGCGATTGCGTATCAGAGTTACGACGTGCTTACTGCGATGGAGAAAGACGCCGGTATCCGCCTGGCGGAACTGCGTGTGGATGGCGGCGCGGCGCGCAACGATGCTTTGATGCAGTTTCAGGCGGACCTTCTTGGGGTGCCAGTGGTGCGTCCGCGCGTCGTGGAAACGACGGCACTCGGCGCGGCGTGCCTCGCCGGACTCGCGGTCGGTTTTTGGAAAACCCGGGAGGAGATCGCCCGCCATTGGCAGGTCGAGCGCACTTTTACCCCCGGTCGGTCGCGTGGCGAGATGGGCAACCTGTACGCAAACTGGCAACGCGCGGTGGGGCGGTCGCGGGATTGGGCGACAGCGGCTTAACGGGTACCGGGGCACCGATCACCTACCTCTCTGCAGGGCCACGCATTTTCGCCGCAAGCAGAAAGCAGAAAGCAGCCATCACACCCGCAACAGCAATGATCAGATAGTAGGACACCGGATACAACCAACCGCCGACGCCAAAAAATGAGATCATTGTTGGCTCCGTCCGTTCAACCCTGCCGCCTATCCGGAGAATGATGGCGAACAGCACCCAGAGATTTCCGAGAATAAAATAACGCGACACAATGCTTCCCCTTCCTAATCCGCAGATGGCGTATTGTTACCCGATTTGCACCATGGTTTAACAGTCTTATGTAACGATTTACTTCTCCTCCTTACGCCCCCCCATGCCTTCCAACTTCAACTGGCGCAACCCCGGCGCGAAGTACGCCGTGCCCGCGACGATCATCAGCGTGACGATCCCGCCGAGCCAGACCGAGCGCGCCGTGCCGAGGAAGTTTGCCGCAACGCCGCTTTCGAGTGCCCCGATCTCGTTGGACGAGCCGACGAAGATCATTGAAACCGCCGCGATCCGCCCGCGCATGTGATTTGGCGACAACAGGCGGATGATCGCTTTGCGGATCACCATGTTGATTCCGTCGAATATTCCGGAAAGAAACAGTGCCACCAGCGACAGGACAAGATTTTCAGACAGCGCGAAAACGATGATGCTCACGCCGAACGCGCCGACGGAAAGGAGCAGGTTCCGTCCGGCGTGATGGAGGGGCGGGTAGCGCGTCGCCAGAAGTGTCGCCGACAGGGCACCGATAGACGGTGCGGCGTTGAGCAAGCCGAGACCGCCTGCGCCGACATGCAGAATATCCTTCGCAAAAATCGGCAGGAGCGCAATCGCTCCGCCGAACAACACCGCAAACAGGTCGAGTGCCATCGAGCCGACTAACGCCGGGGTGCGAAAAACAAAACGCACTCCGATAGCGATGCTTTCCCAGATAGATTCGGTCGACTCGTCCTTCGCGCTTTTCTCGGGCAGAGCGACGGGTTTTGAGGGGATGGTAGTCAGGCAGATAAGACCGACCGCAATCAGCCCGGCAATCAGCAGATAGGCGACACGCGGTCCTGCGAGATCGTAGACCACGCCGCCGAGCGCGGGTCCCAGGATGCCGAACGTTTGCGAAGTCGCGGTCAGATAGCCGGACGCTTTAAGCAATTGTTCACGCGGAACGACCTGTGCCTCGAACGCCGAAAAGGCAGGTCCAGAAAAGCCGCGTGCGATCCCGGCGAGAAACACCACGGCGTACAGGGCGATCACGGCGGGCGGCGTGGGACCGCTGGAAAGATAGGCGAAGCACAACGCACAAAACACCGCGACGCTTTGCGTGACGAGCAGGATGGAGCGGCGGTCGGCACGGTCGGCGACATGCCCGCCGAAAAGCGCAAGCGAGATTGCCGGTATTACCTCAACGAGTCCCAGATAACCGAGTGCGAGAGGCGACCTGGTTATCGTGTAGATCTGGTATCCGAGCACGACCGCAAGCGCACTACCGGCAAGTCCGGAGACCGCAATTATGACGAGGAGGCGACGAAATACGGGCAGGTCGAGCACGGAGGAGGCAGATGTATCGGAAGTGTCGAGGCTATTCACAGGCTCTATTATGCACGTTTCATTATCTCTGGCGAGACAATGCCGTTTCGTTTTTCTTTTCATCGTCCGTAGAGGACGAAAAGAAAAGACTGTACAAAGATAAAGAGACTTGATATACTGCGCCTATCAGCGAGAAAGCGACCGCTAATGGCAACTTTTTCTCTGCTGGCGCATCTACTACACCGTACCCTATGTCCTTCTCTGCCCCTGTTGCCGCCGCGCCTGTTGCCTCCGTATCCGGCTTGACCGTACGGTACGGCACGCGTACTATCTTGCAGGACCTATCGCTCGATATTCCCGAAGGGTGTGTGGGGTTGCTCGGTCCGAACGGTGCCGGGAAATCCACGCTGATAAAAACCATGCTGGGCTTCCTCACACCGGCGAGCGGCGTAGGTAACGTGCTCGGGATGAACATCGCCCTCGAACCGTTGCGCATCCGGCAACGCGTCGGCTTGATGCCCGAGGTGGACTGTCATATACCGGGCATGAACGCCGTCACGTTCGTCGCGTATGCCGGGGAGCTCGCCGGAATGCCGCCCGCGCAGGCATTGCGCCGCGCCCATGAAGTACTGGAATACTGCTCCCTCGGTGAAGCGCGGTACCGGCAGGTCGAAACGTACTCGACGGGGATGAAACAGCGCATCAAACTCGCGCAGGCACTGGTCCACGGACCGAAATTGCTGTTTCTCGATGAGCCGACCAACGGACTGGACCCGCAGGGGCGTGATGAAATGCTGGACCTGATCCGCGACATTTCGCACGGCAAAGGACTTTCGGTGATCGTTTCGTCGCACCTGCTCCCCGATATTGAACGTACCTGCGACGCCGTAATAGTCATGAAGGGCGGGCAGGTAATGACGCAGGGTCCCATCGCCGATTTGCGCGGCACGGGACAGGTGCAATACGAAGTGGATCTACGCGCCTTCTCGGAACCGTTCGTCGCGAGTCTGAAACAGCGCGACGTGTTGCTCGCGCATAGCCAGGGATCGCGTTGCCGCTTCACCTTTCCGCCAGAATCCGAAGTCCAGGTCGGGCAGATGCTTTTCGAAGCGGCGCGAGAATCCGGCGCACAGATACGCGGGTTCCGCCCGGCGCAACGCAGTCTGGAAGAGATATTCATGGAAGCGGTGACTGTATGATGCCAAAAGCAACCGTGCCCCCGGTCAATGCCAAGCCTGCGGTCGAGGTCGCGCCGTCCATCGCGGACGTTTCCTACCGGACGTACGACGGCGAACTGCGGAATCGCTCGGCACGCTGGTGGACGATTACGCTGGCGACGCTCCGGACGGGTGCTAAAAAGTTAGGGTACTGGATACCGGCAGGCATTGTTCTACTCATCTACCTGATCAGTGGCCTCGTTTTCTATTTCACCCGGAACGCCCGGGCGCAGTTCGGCGCGGAGGAACCGGCAAACCAGTACGCCGTTTTTCTGAGCCAGGGGCTTTCGGGGACCGGGCTCTTGCTGTTCATCGCCGCACTGACCGTCGGGGCGGGCAGTATCGCCGCCGACAACAAGGCGAACGCGCTTCTGGTGTATTTGAGCAAGCCGATCACGCGCCTCGATTATCTCGTCGGCAAGTGGGTCGGCGTCTTTCTGTTGCTCGCCGGACTGTCGTTCGTTCCGGCACTCCTGATGTATCTGTTCTTTCTTGTCGCCTATAGCGGCGACGGTTTTTTGAAAGACAACCCGACCCTGATCCTGCGCCTCGTCGCCGCGACCCTGTTCCCCGCCGCGTTGCATACGTCGCTGGTGATGGGGTTCTCTGCCCTCTCGAAAAGCCCGCGCCTCGCCGGATCGCTCTATGCCGCGTTCTATTTTGTTTCGCTAATCGTCGCGGTGACGGCAAGCCAGTTGATGCTCAGCCGCGACACCGGCGGAAAAAACGGTGCGACCACCGCACTCGTCGCCAGCCTTTCGGTCCCCGGCATCAATGACGGTCTGGCGCAACACCTGTATGACCTGACACCCAAACAGATCGCGCAAAACAACGGCGGGCGACGGCGAAACCGGCGCAGGAGAGCGGGGGCAGAGGAAGAAACGCCGCTGCCAATCGTCACTGCGGAACGGCCGCCGCTCGTTCCTCTGCTCCTGATCGGCGGTGCCCTGATCGCGCTTCCTATCGGCATCGCGGCAGCACGTGTCCGCGCCGTGGAAGTAGTGCGCGGATGATCGAACTGACACGCGCCTCACGCTGGTACGGTCAGGTGATCGGCTTGAACGACGTTTCCTGCACCATCGGGGCGGGTCTGACCGCGCTGCTCGGTCCCAACGGTGCCGGGAAATCTACCCTTCTCAAATTGATTACCGGACAACT
>JACMIS010000916.1 GCA_014381035.1 Armatimonadota bacterium | reverse complement strand
TTGCCTTCGACATCGCTATCTCCGGGAAAAGCATTCTGAGACATCATCTCCTGACACGCGGTGGTCCCGTTAGACTTGTATTTGCGCAGACCGTCCAGCGTCGTGAAATATCCCGTGAGTTTGTAGTTTGTTTTCGCGTAGGCGGTGCCGCTCGGTCCCGTGCCCGTGGAAGTCCCTGCCGGGTCAACCCATTGACAGGGGGAAGTGGGGGTAACACTCTTGCTGATGATCCTACCATCGACGTATGATCCGTCGCCCGCTAACGCCGCGACGTTTAAATTCGCGTAGCCTATTGAGGGATCAACCAATTGTTCTATCTTGCGTTGTGCGACCATCGCGGCAAGCGTATAATAGCTCGACGTTTTTACGCTACGCATCGTGGTGGGAACGACTGCGGCGAACATCAACGCCATCGCAACCAGAATGAAAGCGGCTATCAGCACTTCAATCAGATTAAAGCCGCGTATCCTTGATCGTCGTGTGGTAGTTGTTTTACTCATCGTTCCCATGTCTTTCTCCGCAAGTGTAGTATCCTTTTAATAAATCGGTCGAAAGCCCGAACATATTTACCCGGTGAAATCGCTTGGTTTTTGCATCCGTCGAAACAGGAATATGGCTACCACTTTTCTCTATGCTTTCGTATAGTGTATGCCGCCTGAAAGTTGGAATTTGATATAATAAATCTATCCCCACTCTTTAACCGCCGCTTCGGACCCTGGTGTCGCCGTCGTTAGATCCAGATACGCTCCAACCAAAAATGCATTTGCGAGTACCTACCAGGAATCTGGTACGCGGTCAGCATTGGATAATAAAAAACAAACCAAAGCACGGTAGCTGTTAGGTAGGACAGTACGACTGTTCTCCATTGTTCCCGATTTTCCGCCGGAACATCCCCGTATAAATGCCTGTTTTTGTGCGTATTTTTTTCGCCGTTACCAGCCCACAGCGTGACCATGAAGTACGCGAGCGATATACAAACAAACGGTATCGCTTCAAACAGGTAGTGCATGAAGTTTAACCCACGCGCTTTCGCCAGCCAGCAAAACCACTGTCCTAAGCCGAGCAAACAGAGTAGAGCAAGATTCCCGCGCCGAAACCGGACCGCCAGCCACGTCCCGATTGCCATCGTGGGCAGAATCGCCCACCATATGAACGCATTACCGATGCACCAGATACCGCGTACCTTTTCCGCGCCTTGCGCCCCGCTCTGCTCGTAAAAATACCAGACCGGGCGAAGCATCAGCGGCCAGGACCACGCCGGCGAATCATAACCATGGTCCGCCTTCAGTTCGCTATGGTAACGATACATATCCCCCTGCATGGAAAGTACCTTCTCCCAACCGTTACTGTTATAATTCCAAGATAGCAACTTCTGTGCCAGATTGCCATCTCCTTGTAAAACGTAGGGAATGTACGATAATGCATAAATAATAACAGGGACCAACACGAAAGCAGGGATAAAAAGCGCGGCACGCGCAAAAAAGAATCCTGCAGAGTATTCTGTTTTTTTCCAGCGGGAGATACCATCCGCGAGAATGAACACCACAAGCAGGACAAATGCGTACAGGCTCGACCAACGTGTTGCCAGTGCCAGACCCAGAAAGGCACCGGTAGCGAAAATATGTCGCGCTTTTTGCTCCTCTGTCCAGCGCCAAGCTGCCCATGCTGCCCAGGTGATGAAGCAAACCGTGAAAATATTGGTCATCGCGATGCGCGATTGAACGAAGAATACACCGTCCATCGCCAGCAAGAGCATCGCAATCGTTGCCACCGGACGGTTTTTGAACAAGGCACGGGCGAGCGCGTACACGCCGAGCAGCGCGAGACTGCCGAACAGGACCGACGGTAAACGCCACGCCATCGCCGCCCGACTGGTCATCACCTGATCTGGGGACCAGGCGTTATCCGAAGGATCAAAGTACTCGCGGGCAAGTGCGAGGCTTCCGGCTTGCAACAGTTTCGATAAGTGCGGATGGGTCCACTCATGCGGATTCGCTCCTTGCACGAACTCCATCGCGGTGCGAACGTGGTGTACTTCGTCGAAAACCTGTTTGTGGGGATAGTCCAATCGCCACAAAGCAAGAAGGTAAAATAGAGTGGCGATCACTGCGGGAACCACGCGATCGTAATGTACGAAAAAGAAAGGGCGTGCCGGGGAGCGACCATCGGACTCGTCTTCTTCGTCGGCGGTGTCCGGTTCGACCGGGGGTGTTGCGTCCGGGTGGCGACTAAAAAAAATCGCCAGAATGGCACCGAGGACGAATATCGTTAGCAAAGGATAAAGAAACACCTTTGGTACCAGTCCGGGCATCTGGTTCAGGGCGAATAGTGGCACGGTGAATAGTGGCACGGTCAGGATTCCTTTTCGAGTAAAACTTTGTTCGGCAGGAGGATTCCTGTCTCCTGCTTCCGAGGATAAATGCGGGGGGAGCAGGAACTATGCAACCGTCTGCATAAATTACCGGTGAACATGCTGACTTCCAATAGTCACGCACTGTACGAATAGAAAAAGAGAGCGATATGAGCAAACAAGCGATATACCCCAGTCAGGGTGGTGCCCCGGTCGGGGGAGCCCCCTACACTCCCGCGGTAAAGACAGGAAACACGGTTTATATTTCGGGGCAACTCGGGCTGGACCCCGCGACCGGGAAGCCGTTCGAAGCATTCGAGGCGCAGGTAGAAGGGGCGATCACGGGTCTGAAAAATCTTTGTGAAGCGGCAGGGGGATCGCTAAACAGCATCGTGAAAACCACGGTCTTTCTCGCAGACCTCGGGCAGTTTTCGACACTGAATACGATCTATGCGAAACACTTCACGGGAGACATACGACCGGCACGCTCGACCTTTCAGGTCGCCGCCCTGCCGCTCGGTGCTGCGGTCGAGATCGAGGCGGTAGCGGTGATCAGTGAGTAGTGGCAAGTGGTCAGTGGTCAGTGCTTTCCGGAGCGGCTCTCTCATCGCTGACCACTTGCCACTAACTCACTAACTCACCCTAAATACTGCAGAAGTGTCTGCCAATAATGAGGGGTGTAAAGGTGACTTCTCTACTATGCGACTGACGCATTCCGTAGAAAACAGACAACAACAGACACAACGCATAGACCCCCGCCAGATTCTCGCCAGTGAAATCCTTGCATGGACCACGGCGGAGCTGGAAGCGGCGGTGGACCGCGAATTGGCTGAAAATCCGGCTCTCGAAACCCGCGACGGCGCGACGGTTTGGGGGGTGAGCGGCGCGTCGAGTATGGGAGATAGCGAATCGCGCGGCGTCTCCCTGACGATGATCGCGGGCGGGCAAAAAGTCGATGACTCGAATATCCCGGAGCGGGGACCCTCCATAAATCAGCCGGCGGGAAGCGAAACCTGGGAAGATGATCCGCTGGAGCGAATCGCAGTCTCGCGCTCCTTGCGCGATTTTCTGCGCGATCAGGTCGGTCAGGTCGCGGATGATTCTGTCGCCGATGTTCTGCGCTACCTGATCGAATGGGTAGATGAACGTGGCTATTTGACCGCGGACCTCGCCGAGGTCGCGGAAAAGTTCCAGGTACTACCGTCCTGCGTCGAGGAAGCGATCACTGCTCTGCAAAGCATGGAACCGTGCGGCGTCGGGGCGCGGGATGTGCGGGAGTGCTTGCGGATACAGGTGGAATACCTGAGTACGACCGGCGAGGCGCACCCGCTCGCGAAACGGATTTTGAATACCTGCTGGGATGATCTGGTCGCGCACCGTGAAGAGCGGATCGCCTCCCGTCTGCGTAGCACGCTTCCCGATGTACGAAACGCCCTGCGCTATCTGCGTCACGCCCTCACCCCGTATCCCGGCGCGGCGTTCCGCCCCAGCTCTTCCGGCAAAGGCGGCAGCGTCGAGTCCGGCTTCGCGGTGCGTCCCGACATCGTCTATCAGCGCACCGAAGCCGGGTTCAGCGTGGAGATCGCCCGCGATTACGAGGACGCGCTTATCATCGCACCGATGTGGCGTAAACTTTCCGAGCGCGGGGACGCGCAAACCGACGAATCGTTGCGCCGGTATATCAAGGAGCATGTCGAGCGGGCGCAAACGTTCCTGAACGGCTTGTCGCGGCGCGGGCGCACCCTGCGTTTGATCGCGCACGCACTGGCGCATGTCCAACAGGGGTTTCTGGAAACCGGCAACCGCGCGTTCCTGCGTCCGCTAACGCGGCAGATACTCGCGGAAGAGTTGGAATTGGACGAATCGGTGATCAGCCGAGCGGTCGCCGAAAAATGGGCGCAACTTCCCGGCGGCGAGATGGTGCCTCTGGACGCCTTCTTCGGGAACGCGCACGCCGTCCGCGAAGCCCTGGTCTCCCTCGTCGCCAGCGAAGACCCACAACATCCGTTCAGCGACGACGAGATCGCCGACCATTTGACCGCGCAGGGCTTTCCACTCGCCCGCCGGACCGTCGCAAAATATCGCGGTCTGGAAAAGATCCTCCCGGCACGTCTGCGCAAGCGCGGCGAAACCGAGGACGCGGAAATCGCACTCGCGGCGGCTTGATTCTCCGGCTCGCGTCGTTACATCTCCTCATTTCAAATGAGAGTAATTTAGATGAATTCTGCCGACGCTGTGTAGTTATTGTACAAGCATCACATCACCGGGTTGTATCCAACTCGTATCAATCCAGAGTCGGCGTCAGTCTGGTAGCCGTGTTGCCCGGCGAACCCGAACGGCGTCGCGCTCGTCCCGGTCGTGTCCGGTGCCCACACATTGCCGAACGCGTCCGTCTCGCGGGTCGCGGAAACAGTGCCCGCGTTGCCGACGACGGCTTGCGCGTGACAGGGCTATCACGTTTTTTGGCTTCGATAGTCTGATTATTCGACTGACTTTCTCGCCTACATCTGTCCGAGGGTTAGCATTTACTATAGCTATCGTTGGGATAACACCTACTCCGCCTCAGTCACTCGACCCTTTGGCGAGTAGTTGGTTTTGAACGCCCAGACGGTCAGGTCTTTTTTGGCCAGCGTGTACGTGCCGTTCGCGTTTTTGACTAACTTCTCGAAGTTGCCTGCCGTCGGGGAGAACGTAAGGCACAAAAAGCGGCGAAAATCCTGCCAAATCGTAGGGCGCGAGCGAACACGGGTGACACCTTTTCTGTCCCGTCGTGCGGGAGTTATTGACGGACAATTAAAAGCGGGAGTGGTAGGCAACATTGCCAGAAAACTGCTCTGAGGTATAGCGTCCATGCGAACTTCCTGTCAAGTGTTTGCTATCCTGCAAAATACCTATTTTTTGATGAAATACCGATCAATTCGGGAGAGATAAATTTATTCGGGAAGGCTTGCCGCCTGGATATAGTGATAAACTACCTCTAATATGGACTCCCGTTTTTCTTCCGTCACTGTGCGTGTCCCCGCCTCCTCCGCGAACCTTGGACCTGGCTTTGATACACTGGGTATGGCGATCACCCTCTATAACACGTGGACATTTCGTCCGTCTCCCGATGACCAGCACCACATAAGCGGTTTCGGTGAACCGCTCACGACTGCGCATGTGAAAGACAGTCTGCTTCTGGAGGCGGCGCAGGAACTGGCGATGCAGACCGGTTTCGGCGACCTGCCTCCGCTATCGGTCGAGGCGAACATCCAGATTCCCGTGCAGCGCGGTCTGGGTAGCAGCGCGAGTGCGGTCGTGGGTGGTCTGCTTGGCGCGAACACGCTGTTTAATTTCGGCGCGTCGCGGGACCAACTCCTCGCTATCGCCTATGCGATGGAGGGGCACGCGGATAACGCCGCCGCGGCGATCTTCGGCGGCATCGAATGCGTCACGACCGGGCGCGACAACGTCGGACCGTTGCTTTTTCACCGCGCCGTACCCGTTTCGCCGCTCTTGTTCGAGAAGCTGTACATCGTCGCGTTAGTGCCCTCGAAACGGATGGGGACGGACGCGTCACGGCGGGTGTTGCCGCGCAGTGTATCCTTCGACAATGCGGCGTTCTCCATCAACCGGCTGGCACTGTTGATGATCGCTTTTATCAACGGCGAACCGGCACTCTTACGCTACGGGCTCGCGGACGATCTGCACCAGCCGTACCGCTGGGGGGAGATCAAGGGATTGACCGAGGCGATTGGCGTTGCGGTGGCGTCCGGCGACTACGGGGCGTGTTTGAGCGGGAGCGGCTCGACCATCCTTTCTTTTTGCCCGAGTGAGGAAGTCGCGCTACAGGTGGGAGGCGCGATGCGAGCGGCACTGGAAGCGAACGGAACCCCGGTAGACGCCGTTCATGTCGTGCGCATGGACACTTCCGGCGCGACGGTTCAAACCGAGCCGATATAGATCGGGGCGAGCGCGGAGCGAAGCAGCGCGGGGCGTCCGATGGCGTCGCGCAGTGCCGCTGTTCCTTCGGCTCCCGTCAAGCCGCCTCCGGTGCGTAGCTCGGCGAGCAAATAGGCGAACAGTCGGTCGTCCGGCGCGGCGGTGATCTGATAATCGTACCGCCAGGGCAGGAGACCACAAACGGCGCAAAGTCGTAGCGACGATAAGATTTCGAGGGAATCGCGGGCGGAAAGCCGGTCCGAGGTTTTGGTGCGCTCCCAGGCGAACCGCGCCGCGCTCATGGCGCGGTCGCGCCGGGTACGGTCCCCGGCAACCTCCCGGCGGGCGGTTCGTTCGTCACGCACCAGAATATCCGCGAACGAGCGGACCCGCCCCGCCGTGTTCTCCACCGAAATCCCGAGTGTCTGCTCGTTGCTGACCTGAAACAGATCGCCCGCAGCGACGGAATGTTCGCCGTGTGCCCCGCGGACCGAAACCCCCAACTGCCTCGCGGCGTCGAAGACCCGATCCAACCGGTTGAGAAAGACGAGAGCCGGTAAATGTGCGAGAACGGAAAGACGCAGACCGGTGCCCGTGTTGCTCATCGAGGCGGTCAAATATCCCCACTTTTCCGTGTCCTGTGCCCACTGCACACGGCAAGCGAGACGCGATTCCACGTCCTGTACATCGCGCAGTGCGACCTGCGGGGCGTTCCCCGGTTCGAGTGCTTGCAGTCGCACATGGTCTTCCTCGTTGACGAAAATACTGATCCGCCCCGTCGTATCCAGCAGTGCGTACCGCTCGGTCCCGCCATTCGCAAGGTCGGGGGAAATACGCCGGGCGTCCACGAGGTCCGCCCGGTCTCGCGGCGGGAGTGACCCGATCTCGACCGGGATCAGGTCGAAAAGCCGACCGGTATCGGCATGCGCGGCTTGACGGACGGATTGCGCGACGCGTCGTAGTTCTGTTTCACTGGCTCTCCCTGGAAAAGGGTAGCCCTCCAGATTGCGGGCGAGGCGGGCGCGGGTAGAAACAATGACATCGGTGTCCGGTCCACCCTCGGTTGCAGTCGCGACGCCCGCCCAGGCAGGGGTTTTCAACGATTCGGGAAGCGGTCGCGGCGCGGCGTAGGGTTCGGGCATCTACCCCTGTATTCGGGAAAAGATGCCCATTTTCCTGTCTTCCGATTTTACTTCCGATTTATTGCGATGTAGCGCGGCGGTGAATCACTACAGTAGCAAGAAGCAGTGCCGCCCCGCCCGTCACCAACAAGGGGAGGGTTCCCGCTTCTGGTACGATTACCGGTCCCGTCCCGGTCCCGGTTGCGAAAGCTTCCTCCGCATCGGTGGAAGCACCCGAACCGGCGTCGGGGAGGGTAAAGTTGGAGGGCATGGCCTCTAACTCCATGTCCGCGCCGGGGTCGGCGATCAGCGTCGCCGCGCCGCGAATCCTCAGGCTATGACCGGCAGGAACCGCGAAGTTTAGCAGACTCGTCGCCGCGAACCGCACCGAGTTGGGACCGGTCGCCTGTACCTGGAATAGTCCCGCTTGAATGAAATCTGCCCGACTTAACGGGTTGAAGCCATCGAACGCGAACACAATCGGGAGTGGCGTGAAGGTGTTGACCAGAAAGCCGCCCCCGTTATACAGTTCGAACACGGAGCGGACTCCGACCGCAACAAAGGAGCCGAGCGGTTTGTTCAGGTTCGCGGAGAGCGCCATAAAGTTGCCGCCGACGAAGTTGATGTTTTGCCCGCTGATATTTTGCCACAAGCCGTCGCCGCCGAAGGTGTTGGTTGAGGCGAACCCGGCGGGGCTGGCGTCCACGAGCGACAGGTTGGAAACGGCGACGCCGATAGCACGGTTGGTGTTGACAGCGCGAATCTGCGTGGTCCCCTGACCGAAACCAGGCATGATACCGCCCGGGGTATTCAGGAAAAGGAAGCCGGGATTGAGCGGCAGCGGTTGCAGTCCCGTGTCCACTTCCGTAATCGGTGCCCCGTTGAGGCTGGGATAAAAACCGCCGGGGGCGAGCAGTTGCCCGTCGTCGAAGGCGAAGACGGGCGCGGCGGGTCCGACAGCATTGAGTCCATAGACGGCGTGTTCGATCTCACCGACACCGCCGTTGTACAGGAACTGGGCGTGAACGGATACAGGGAAGCTGAGGGATGCTACCGTAATGATCGCCAACCCGGCGAGCGAATGTACACTACGCATAAGTCAAAAACTCCTTTCGGCAACGCGACGGATTGCCAGCGAGAACACAGAGAACTGATCTACACTCGCTATGGAATGCAGTACAGCGACGGAAACCGGATGCGATGGAAATGGTGTCCGGTGGTTACAGTTTCGCACTGCGGCGTGGACATTACTGTGGACAAAATTGATGCGAAAGCGTGGACATTGGGTAGAATGAGGGATGTTCTTGGGAGAGGGGATGTCCGCCGATGTCGCAACCGGAAGTTCTTAGCCCGCCTCGGACGCCGCTTTTGGAACTGCGTCTTCTGGGGGAGCCCGTTATTTTGATGAACGGCGTTCGTTTGCCCCTGTTGCGGACCCGTAAAGGCGTTTCTCTTCTCGCACTCCTTGCACTGCGTAGTGGGAAATCGTCGGCACGGGTCGAACGCGAAACAGTCGCGGGTTTACTCTGGGCAGACAGTGAGCAGACGCAATCTTTCGGCTCCTTGCGGCGTGCGCTGACCGACTTGCGCTCCGCACTCGCCGACGCGGCAATCCTGCTACAATCCCCGACGCCGCGTTCGCTTCGCGTGGATGTGGCACACCCCGGTTTTGTCAGCGATTTTTCCCTGTTCGATGCGCTCCCGAAAAATATTGCCGAGGCGAGCGATGCCGCTTTGAACGTGTGCGCCGATGCGTACCGGGGCGTGCTTTTGCAGGGCTTCGACGACGAATGGATCCTCGGGGAACGCGCCCGCTATGAATCGTTGTACGCTTCGGTGCTTTCCGCGCTTGCTGACCGTGCGGAACTACAGGGAGACGATCAACTCGCGCAAACGTGGCTCCGTCGGCTGATCGCTCTGGACTCGCTCCACGAAGAGCCGCACCGGCGTTTGCTATCTATCCTGGCACGGATCGGCGACTTCGGGGCGGCGATCCTGCTGTACCGCGCCTTGCGCGAACGTTTACGGAACGAGACCGGGACCGAGCCTTCCGCGCAAACCGCGGCGTTATTTCAGCGTATCCGGTCGTCGGCACGCACGGGCGGGAAGGATTTCGCGCTCGGGCAACCGTCAAAAACGGTCACCGGGCGAACCGCTGTCGATGCGACGCTCCCCACACCGTTGACGCCGATGATCGGGCGGGATGCCGAGATCCAAACTCTGGTCGAGCAGGTTCTCGCTCCGGAAAATCCGCGTCTGATGACATTAACCGGGACCGGTGGTGTCGGGAAAACCCGGCTTGCGCTGGCAATCGCCCGCGAATCGCTCTGCGCCCAATACTTCACCGGGGGAATCTACTGGGTAGATCTTGCCCCGGTACGAACCAACGAAGAACTACATCGCGCCCTGTTGTCCGCACTGCAGATCGCTCCTCCACCGGCAACGACCCCGACACTTCAGATCGTGAGCGACTTTCTTTTAACCCGGAGCGAACCGGTATTGCTGCTATGGGATAACGCCGAGCAGATCGCGTCGCTCGCCGCATCGCTCGCGGATGCGCTACTCAGGACCGTGCCCCTGCTACGAATCCTCGCCACGTCGCGTCAGCCGCTGTATGCGCAAGCCGAAGTCCTGTACCCGGTGTCCACACTCCCGGCGAAGGGAGCGGAGCAACTGTTCGTCAGTCGCCTTTGCGCCGTGCGTCCTCAGGCGGCTCCCGAACCCGCAACCGTTCGGCGACTCTGTCAACGACTGGACGGCTTGCCGCTCGCTATCGAACTCGCCGCTGCCCGTGCCTCCTCGCTGACATTGACCGAAATCGAAACGCGACTCGCCGACCGGTTCCGTCTGCTGACCTCCGTGAGCGTGTCCGTGATACCGCGTCAGAAAACCCTTCGCGCTCTCGTGGAATGGAGTTACGACCTGCTTTCGGAACCGGAGCAACGGTTGTTCCGACGCCTTTGTGTGTTCCCCGCGTCGTTCACGGCGGAGTTCGCCCACCGGATCTGCGGCGAACCCGATACCGAGGAATGGGACACGCTGGATATTCTCGCCAATCTCGCCGAAAAATCGCTTTTGGTCCGAGCGGAGACGGGACATTTTCGCCTGCTGGAAACCCTGCGCGAATACGGGACCGCGAAATGCAGCGAACTCGAAGTGGACAACGCGATCACCGTTCGTCATGCAAGCGTTTTCGCGGAATGGGCGAAAATGGTGCGACCACAACTGTACAGCGAAGACCAGACGATTGCTCTGCAAGCGTTGGACGGTGAGAGCGACAATCTGCGCTTCGCCGTCGAGACCGCGATTCGGTCGGAGGATACGCGCGCGGCCTACACCCTGTGCCGTGCCTTAATCCGTTGGTGGGTTCTACGGGGGCGACAGACCGAGGGGCGTTCCGCCATCTCCCGGACTCTGTCAATGCCGTATCCTTCCGACGCGGACGCGGAACTGAACGGTTGGCACGGCGATCTGTTGACCGGGGCGGGGAATATGGCGCGGCATCAGGGGGATTATGCCATGTCGAAATGCTGGCACGAAAACGCCCTGACGCATTTTCGGACGCTCGGCGAACCGAACGGTGTCGCGAACGCTTTGGGGAATCTCGCCACGGTCGCGCATCACACGGGTGATCTGGAGTCTGCCCGGCATCTGCGCGAAGAGGGGCTCGCGATCCAGCGCAAAACGGGCGATCAACGTGGTATCGCGATGTTCCTGCAAAATCTGGGCAACCTGCACAGCCACTGCGGACGGCACGAAGAAGCCCTGAACTGCCTGACAGAAAGCCTCGACATTCGCCGCAGGACCGGCGACAAAGACGACATCGCCCACTCACTGTTCAACATGGCTGCCGCGCTGTACGAAACCGGCGACCGGGAGTCGGCACGGACCTATCTGGAAGAAAGTCTGCGACTCTTGCGCGAGATCGGCGATAAAGGCGGCATGGTCTCGGTGTTGAATAATCTGTCTACGGTCGCGCAGGACTCGGGGGATCTCCCGACATCGCGGGGGTATCTACGCGAAGGATTTACTTTGTTAGAAACGATGAATGCCCCTCAGGACACGTCGGACATGCTCCGTTCGGCATCGTATGTCGTGGAATCGCAGGGCGATAACGAAGGGGCAGTACGACTGTTCGCGGCGAGTATGCGCTTGAATCAGGTTTCCGGGGTAAAGCCTCTGCCGGTTCGGGGAGTCGAGGAGCAGGAGCGCGTCCGAAGGTTGCAATCACTGGTATCGCCCGCCACCTACAAAGTCGCCTGGCTGATCGGGGAGCGTTGGACCGTCGCGCAAGCGATCCAGGAAGCGACGAATCTGATCGGCGGCGATTAGTTCGCCTCACGGTGGTATGATCTTCGCGCCCATCGCCCCGACAATCTCCCTATCGGTGATTTGAAAGTAGGGGACGTGATCAGCAGGTTTCTTGCTGTCACACAGCACCGTAAAGGTGGAACCTTCGGCCAGACCGAGTTGCCACGCACGCTTTCGTTGCATCGTAAATCGCCCGTACTGAATCGCGCCGTGCCCTTCAAACTGGTACAAAAAGGAGATCTCTCGCTTCGGTATTTGCTTCTGCTCGTTGGACGCCAAGTCCTCCTCCGCCGTGACCAATGCACGTGCGGGTATCCCGTTTCGCAGAAGCTCGTTTCTGCGGCGGATAGAACCAATCATATGAGCGAATAATGTTTGACCGACCATTTGGAATAAGAACGGGTATCCGCTGGAGGGAGTCGGTATCAATCCCCTCTGGTAGGCGAGCACAAATAGCGTCGCTAAAGCAGCGATTGACCCAAAATACCACGCCTGCATACGGCGTTGCGACCGCGTGGCACGTATCTGCCTTGGCATCTCCCCGAGTAACTCAGTTTCGATGGGTCCTAAGCGACCAACCGATTGCACAGGAAGGCTCCGTGCTTGTGCGGCAATGCGGGCGGAAACATCGTGCGAGATCTGCGTCGCTTCAATGGCAGTAACGGTGAATGTCTTTGTCGCTAAAAAGTAAGGGATTGTTTCTTTGGGATTATCCGGCGATACAAGGAGGGTAAACGTTGCCCGTGGTTTCAAGCTCTCGGTCACCAAAATCTTGGATGGTACTGGTATAACCACTTCGGTGCTCTGACCTGTGTTAGATATATAGACCGCATAGACTATGGAGTCATGGGCACATTTCTCGATAGCAATAACCGTCGCCGGGAATGGGTGACCGTATCGCAATAACCGGTTCATGCGGCGATTATCCGATAGAAGTGACCACAATAACACATAGCACAACACAAATGTTAGACAAACGGCGCAAATAATCTCTTGCATTTTCTCCGGATGTTGTCGAGACAGCGCATAGAAGTTTGGCAAGAAGAGCAAGGTTGAAAAAGCACACGCGCCAAAAAGCGACACTGAGTTTTTGGATTGTACATAGCGTGGGCGAACACTGAGTAGTTCCGGCTCAATTTGGTGTGGGGAGACGACCCGCACCGGGGTTTGTAGAGCAGTCGCTGTACCGGTCTGCTTCGGGGTATGGTGTTGCGTCGGCGTGGGGGATCCCGTCTCGGTCTGCTGAAACTGGAAACGGGTTGCCATCGCGCTTATTGTATCTGACGCAGATCGCCTGCATGTGGTTGCGTGAACCCACAGTCAGCAGAGGGCTACTTGTTGTTCGTGGAGACGCGCACCGGGGGGAGCGGAGGCAGGTCTTTGGAGGCTTTTTTCGGCGAAGAGTGTTTGACCTCACCGGTCTCCATAAACGCGACCCGTTCCGCGATATTCGTGCAGTGGTCACAGATGCGCTCCAGATAGTGCGCCACGAACAGCAGGTACGAGGCTTGAAGCACCGAGGAAGGGTCCTCCTGCATAATAAACTGCAACTCTTTGCGCATCCGTGCGTACAGCGCGTCCACGTTGTCGTCGCCCGCGATCACGCGTTCGACACGATCCAGGTCGCGATGCACGAACGCTTCCAGAGCGTCGTGGAGCATCTGGCGCGTCATTTCTCCGAGTCGCGGAATATCCACCAGCGGCTTGTAGAACATCTCGCGACCCATACGCTGGCTGATCTTCGCGATGTCTACCGCATGATCGCCGATACGCTCGATGTCGGTAATCACCTTCAGCGCGGCACTGATCAAGCGCAACTCTTCCGGCTTGGGGTTTGGGACGGCAAGCAGACGCAGACACATGGCTTCGATCTCGATGTCCATGCGGTCCACGACATCGTCGCGTGGCATAATCGTTGCCGCGAGCGAGCTGTCCTGCTCGGTCAATGCCCGCAAGGCGTCGCGCACCAACTCCTCCGTCGCCGCGCCCATTTCTAAAATGCGGCGGCGCAGTTCGGTCAGCGTATCTACAGGCGAGGAAAGGTTCTCACTGTCACCCACGGAAAGCGAGAACTCCGGTATGAAAGTATCCTCGTGCAATCCGTTTCCGTTTTTGTAACTGTTTACTGTAAGCGACATTGTTGTGTGTGTGGTCGGGTGGTCGGGTGGTTCGGCAGTCAGGTGTCGAAGGGAATTCTGGGGCGGTATCCGACCCCGGTAAATTGATCCCAGCAACCTAACTACCCTACCACCCGACCACCTAACCGAACTTTCCTCGTATGTAATCTTCCGTTTGTTTGTGCGATGGCTTATTGAACAGATCGACCGACTCACCGAACTCGATCAGGTCGCCTTTATAAAAGAAACCGGTATAGTCGCTGATGCGTGTCGCCTGTCCCATGTTATGCGTCACGATCACGATGGTGTACTCACGTCCTAGCGACTCCATCATCTCTTCGATTTTTGCGGTGGACGCTGGATCCAGTGCGGATGTCGGTTCGTCCATCAGAATGACTTCCGGTTCCGTCGCGAGAGTGCGGGCAATACACAGCCGCTGCTTCTGACCGCCCGACAACGAGAACGCCGAGGCTTTCAGTTTGTCTTTGACTTCGTCCCAAAGCGCGGCTTGCTCTAAACACTTCTTGACCAGTGCATCCAGTTCGTCTTTCGTCTGCTTGCCGTGTAAGCGCGGTCCATACGCCACGTTGTCATAGATGCTCATCCCGAACGGATTCGGTGCCTGAAAGATCATCCCGATCCGTTTGCGCAACTCCGGCTTGTCCACGTCCGCGCCATAAATATCAATGCCGTCGAGCGAGATATTGCCGTCGACACGGGATTCGGAGTCAATCTCCTCGTTCATACGGTTCAGGCACCGCAGGAATGTCGACTTGCCGCAACCCGACGGTCCGATCAGCGCGGTGATGCGCCGGTCGTAAAGCGGCATGTTGATATTTTTCAGCGCGTGAAAGCCGTCTCCGTAATGGAAATCGACCTCACTCGCCTGAATACGAATCTTCAAATCCCGTTGCGGGTCCGTTGCGCCGCGTCCTTTGCCCGGGGATACCGTTCCGACACCGTTGCGCGACGTGCCGACCGCCTGTGCGCTGATTTTTTCGTCGCTAATCATAATCGTTTCGTTACCATCTCCGTGCGTTCCGAAGCCGCGTCCGCAAAATAATCGCCACCAGGTTCATCCCGAATACAATCAATAGCAAGGTTAGTGCCGTGCCGTACTGGAGTGCGGGAGTCGCACGAGCGACTTCGGTTACCACGTAGAACAGGTGGTAGGGCAGAGCAACAACAGGCTCATACAACGGGGGGATCGGCGCGAAATTCGTCTTGTATCCCACCGCCGCGACGAGAATAATTGGTGCTGTTTCACCCGCCGCCCGCCCGATTGCCAGAATCGTACCGGTCAAAATTCCTGGAAGTGCGGCAGGTAACACCACCTTCCAGATCGTCTGCCATTTCGTCGCGCCTAACCCGATAGACCCTTCGCGAAAAGAGCGCGGCACCGTTTTCAAGGATTCTTCGGTCGCGGTAATCACAATCGGCAAAACCAGAATCGCCAGGGTTGCCGCGCCCCACAACAATGTCGGGCGTCCCCAAAAATTCTGCGGCGGGTCGAGACTCGAAAAGCCGCTGATTTTGTCCATCCACGCGCCGAGCAGGTACACGAATAATCCCAGACCGAACAGCCCATGCACGATGGAGGGCACCCCGGCAAGATTCACGATCGCCATCCGGATCGCACGGGTGAGCGCGTTCTTACCCGCATACTCCGTCAGGTAGATCGCCGCCGAGATACCCAGCGGGAGCGCGAGCACGATAGTGCCGATCATCAAAGCGATGGTGCCGCCGATTTGCGGACCGATACCGCCTTGCGTGCTACCCCGGCTCGGAATTTCGGTCAGGAATCCGGGCGTCAGCACTTTGCCGATCCCGCCGATGAACAGCGTAACGAAGATGTACACCATCGGGATCACGACGCAGACTGCGCCCAATCCCATCACGCCGAACATCAGTTTTTCGTAGTTCTGCCGCGACGTGGTGTTCGCGGAGCGTAACAGTGTAGTTGCCGGGGTGCTCATTGTTGGAGGTGCCCCTTTCGTAGTGCGGCATCGGCGACGAGGTTGATGATGAAGGTGATTACGAAAAGGACCACGCCCAGCAGAAACAGCGCGTGGTAGTGCGCAGAGCCGACGACCGCCTCACCCATATCGGATGCGATGGTCGCGGTGATCGTGTTGCAGATCTCGCCATACGCGGAAAATACCCAGCGGAAGGCTTGCAATGGTTCCGTCATGATGCCTTTGAGGGAGTCGCCGACCCCGGATCCGGTTACCATCAGCACCACCATCGTTTCCCCGATGGCGCGACCGATTCCAAGCATGATGCTCGCCATGATCCCGGAGAACGCCGCCGGGACCCCGACGCGGCGGATTGTCTCCCAGCGCGTCGCGCCGAGCGCGAGACTGCCCTGCTTCAAATCTTTACCGACTGACGACAAGGCGTCCTCGCTGATGGTCGCGATGGTTGGGACCGCCATAAAAGCCAGCGTTATCGACCCGGCGAGCATTGATAGCCCGATGTCTAATTTAAGCGTCTGCGCCAGAAATGGTGCGAGGACCGTTACGCCGAAAAAGCCGAGTACCACGGAAGGGATTGCCGCCAACAGTTCCACGGCGGGCTTCAAAATATCGCGGATGCGTGCAGGGGCGATCTCCGCCAGGTAGATCGCGGTCATCAAGCCGAGGGGGATCGCAATCACCACCGCGCCGAGCGTCACCATCACGGACGATAGCAAAAGCGGGACCAGACCGAACTTTTCCGGCTGCTCAGTCGGTGCCCAGAGTGTCCCGGTCAGAAACGCGCTGATAGAATACTCGCGCAGAAGCGGGAACGCTTCCTTGAAAACAAACAGGAAGATCATTACCACGAACACAATGGACAAGCCGCCGCAAAGGTAGATCCAACCGGTGATCATCTTCTCCGCGAAGGCGGCAAGCGGCGACCGGCGCGAAGCAAGATTGTTCGCGCCGGTCGGCGTGCCGTTATGAGAGTTCACGGTGGTTACTGCCATTGAGTTAAGTATTTGGTATTTGGTGTTCGGTGTCGTCTCAGCACCGGTAACGGTTCGGCAGACGCTCTGGACCTAACACCAAACAGCCTACTTCAAAGTAATATAGCCTTCGTCCGCGACGATTTTCTGACCCTCTTCGCTCCGGACAAAATCGAGGTACGCTTTCGTCAGACCTTCCGGTTCCCCGGCGACGTAGTTGTAGAGCGACCGTGAGATCGGGTACTTGCCGCTGTGAACATTCTCCACCGTGGGAAGGATCGGCTCATCCCCGTCTTTGAACGCGACGGGCATTTCCTTGACTTTCCCGGCTTTCACGTATTCCGAGGCGAAGGCGACGCCGATATAGCCGATGGCACCGGCGTTCTGTCCGACACTGGTACCGATTGCCGGATTGGCTTTGCTTTGCACCATGTCAGAGCGGTAATCCGCCTTCTTCAGGACGTCTTCCTTGAAGAATTCATAGGTTCCGGAGGAAGAATCCCGCCCGATGGCAACAATCTTGCCCGGTGTGCCGCCGATCTCTTTCCAATCTTTCACCTTGCCCGTGTAAATATCGGCAAGTTGCTGGATCGTGAGCGATTTGATCGGGTTCTTCGGATTGACAATGATCGTGATACCGTCCATCGCCACCGCGATCTCCGTAACCTTCAATCCCTTCCCTTCGGCTGTTTTCATCTCCTCGTCCTTCATCTTTCGGGACGAGTTGGCGATGTCGACGCTTTTATTGATCAGGGCACTGATGCCCTGCCCGGAGCCACCGCCCTTGACACTGATACTGGCAGGAGACTGTTTGTTGAACTCCTCGACCCATCGCTCGGACAAGGGGCGAATCGTGTCGGACCCCGAGATCGTCAGCGAACCGCCGGTAGTGTCGTCACCTTTATTCTCGGGAGTCCCGCCGGTGGCAGTGCCCCCGGTTGTTGTGGAGCGGGTATCCGTGTTCGCGGTGGGACAACCGGCGAGAAGTGGCATTGCGAGCACGGCGGCAGCGAGAAATGCGGTGCGGCGCGAAAAAGTTGTTCGAGTCATCGTTAAAAAGCGGTCCTTGTATTTGTTAGGTTAGCAGTAATCTTGCTATTCAAATGATTCTTTTGTCACTCGTTACCTTAAAAGCGATTGTAGCACGTCATTTGAAGTAGAAGGTTAAGGTTTTGTTAAATAATATCAGACAAATTTGTGAAATAAGACACTCTCTTCGCGAGGATAAAGAGGCGAAGGGAGTGTATCATTTCGTATGAATGAATGGCGTCGTGGAAACGCTGGTCTCGTAGGCACCGGAAAGCACTTGCTCGGATAACACCTGTTCCGGAAAGCCATAGGAGTAGGTCTGTCCGTTTTTTAGGAGCAGAACCGTGTCCGCCCAGCGGCTTGCGAGATTCAGATCATGTAGCACCGCGACCGCGGCGCGTTCCTTGCGGTTTTCATTTACGAACTCTCGCGCCTGGGCGAGTACCCATCCGGCGTACCGTAAATCCTGATGAGCGGTTGGCTCATCCAGTATTAGTAGCGACGCATCCTGCGCGAAGGCGCGGGCGAGCGCGACCCGTTGACGTTCCCCCCCCGAAAGGGCGAGCACGGAACGATGCGCGAACGGGAGCAAGTCAAAGCGTGACAACGCCGCGTCTATAGTATTCAGTGCCGCACCGTCTGCTACACCGAGCGACACCGCCTCGCGCACCGAGAACGCGAACGGCATCGGGTTATCCTGTGGTACGAAGGCGCGGCAGCGGGCAAGTTCGCGAGCGGAGAGATGCGAAAGAGCGTTGCCGCCCATCCTGATTTGCCCGGAAACGAACCCGGTGGATAATCCGGCGAGGGCGCGGAGTAAGGTGGATTTCCCCGCGCCGTTCGGTCCGACAATCGCGACACAGTCTCCCGGCGAAACGATCAGCGAGACGTTTTCGACAGCCGGGGAATCGTTCTTTCGGTGACGAACAGAAATGTTCTCGGCGACAAGTAGGGGAGCGGGAAGCGACACGAAAACAGTCTATCGTGTTTCGCCATCGGATTGAAACTCGATCCAGATAAGTGCATGGTCGGAAGCATTCGACTCGGCGGTGACGCCCGAACCGGCAACCAAACCGTCCGGCGACGCGAACAGGAAATCTATCCGGTGCGTCGGTTGTATCGCCGGGAATGTCGGCGCATCGAGCGAAGCGAGGACTAGCCCGGTACGTTCCTGAAAACGTAGCACTTCCGGTGCGTCGGCGCGGGCGTTGAAATCCCCCCCGACAATCACGCGATAACCCTCTTCCCTGTCGCTGTTTAACGCGTCGGCGAGATCCGCGAGTTGCGTTGCCCGCCATTCGTCCCGTAGACCCAGATGCGCGGTCCAGATAGCGGTAGGAGTATCTCCTGGAAATGTTACCCCGATGGCCCCCCGTGGCTCGCCACCGTTCGCCGAAAGTGGCACGCGCCGGATGCTCCCCAGTGGCTCCCGTGACAAAATGGCGTTGCCGTATTGTCCCAACGGTCCGAAGTCCAGCCGGCCGTAAAACGCGAAATACCATTCCTCTTCGCCATCGCGTCGCATGGCGCGTGCGAGTCGCCCCGCCTGATCTACAAACCCGGAACGCGGCATCCGGCGATCCACCTCCTGCAAAAGGCAGATATCCGGCGATACCGACCGGAGCAGATCGGCAACCGCGTGTAGCGACGCCTGATTCGACCCCGTTCCGCATCGTCCCGCATGAATATTCAAACACGCCACGCGCATATACACAGATTTAACCACAAAGAACACAAAGTTAAAGAAGAGTACAAAGGGTTTTTAAGGTTTCCCTCCGCTCGTCCACGATAACGCTCGACGAACCCGGTGAGCCCGACCTGTAAAACTTTTGTGTTCTTTGTGATCGAATTTCTCCTTCCCCTTGCCTTGGCGTCCTTGGCGTCTTGGCGGTTAAATCTTTTCATGGCGCGAAAGTTTGTGATCAGCCCGACGAAATTGCGGATATGGTATCGGTGCCCCGCGGAATATCGTCTGGAGTACATCGATAAGTTGGGGCGGTTTTATCATCGGGCGCGGGCGGGATTCGCGTTCGGACACTCACTACACCGGGTTCTGGAAACGTTCCACACGGCGGGCGGTGCGGAGAATGTGGACGCCGAGACGCTTTCGGCGTCGCTGGAGCGGGCATGGGTGGCGAAGGGGTATTCCGGAGAGGAGCAGGAGACCGCGTTCAAGGAAGAGGCGACGCGCATTCTGACCGATTACCATACTGCGGAAGTGATGCGCACAGAGACGGCGCGGGTCGAGGCGGCAAAGACGGGAGAGCCGCTCCCCGAGCCACCGCGATTGTTTCTCGCCGAAAAGGCGTTGCGCATTGATCTGACCCCGGATATTGCGTTGACCGGGCGTGTGGACCGCGTGGACGAACATCCCGCACTCGGGGGCGCACTGGAGATCGTGGATTATAAGTCGGGGCGCATGGATGTGACCCCCGAAGACGTCGCCGAATCCGTGGCGATGAATACGTATCAGGCGGTCTTGAAGCGCAGAAATCCGGAACGCCGTGTCTTCGCGACCATCATCGCGCTACGCTCCGGCACCTCGGCATCGCATGAGATGGGGGACGACGAGCGGGAAGCGTTTCTCGCCGATGTCACCGAGACCGGGGAAACGATCCGTACGAAAGACTGGGAGAATGTTCTGCCGGTGGTCAACGATCACTGCCCCTACTGCGATTTTCTTCCGCACTGCGAAAAGTTCTGGGCGCGGCAGAGGCGGCGCGGGATTTAAACGGGGTCGCTGAAAGCGTCAAGCGTGCGGCGCAACAAAAAATAAGCGATGCCGATACACAGCGTGACGATTCCCGCGCCGACATAGGTCGCGGCAAGTCCGAACTGGTCGGAAAGCGGTTTGGTGATCAGTGGCGACAAAAACTGACCGGCAAACATCGCCGTGGTCAACCCGCCGATGATGCGTCCCCGAAGCGCGGGCGGTGTCGCGCTGGTAAGCCAGACCGACGTGACCGGCAAGAGCAGACCAAAACCCAGACCGGCGACGATCAGCGATGCCAGCACCGCCCCATAGTTCGGGGATAAACCGATCCCGACATAGCCTGTTCCCATCAGAAGTGCGAACCAGGACAGCAACGTCGCGTTGCTGAAACGGGAGCGAAGTTTGCCAAACCCGAACGACATCGCCGCCCCCGCGAGAGTGCCCAGCGCGAGAGCCTGTCCGCTTTGTGCCGGATTCGCACCGGTGAGTTTTTCCAGATAAAACGGCAGTTGTACGGGGATAAGATAGAAGACGATCTGCATGATCAGCATGTTGGCATAGAGCAAGACGAACAGGGATATCGGAACCCGAGGCACCGTTACAGGCGTATCTCCGGGAAGAACTGGAACGGATTTCTTTTCCGGCTCGAACGCGAACAAGACCGCGAGTGGGAGAATAAACAGGGACAGTAGGTAAACGAGGAAAGGGTACTGCCAACCGATCTGGGCGAGATAGCCCCCGCCGGCTAAAAACAGGACGCCGCCGCCGCTCATGAATGCCGCCTGTAACCCGAGGAACGCCGTCCGGCGCGTTCCGGTGTAGTAGTCTGCGATAAGAGCGGTCGCCGCCGTCATGATCGCCGCGACCGCCAGCCCGAGCAAGGCGCGTCCTACCAGCATCAGGGGGAGCGAAGGGGCGAAAAATCCGGACACCCCGGCGAATGCGTACAGGGCGATCCCGATGATCAGTTGCCGCCTTCGCCCGTAACGGTCGGCGAGAGTCCCGGCGATGGGCGCGAAAAGGGCGATAAATAACGCAGGGAATGTCAGCGCGAGGCGGGTGAGTAGCGGAATATCACCGCCGGTTCCGGTGAAATGGCGTTCGATAGCCGGGAGTGCGGGGGCGATGGTCGCGCCCGCCATGACCGTCAAGCTACTCGCCGCGAGTAGCACAGTCCGTGTTCCCCATGATTCCGCTCGCTCTGTGTCATTCTGTGCCAATGCTCTGCCTCCAATGAACGAAACCCATCCGTCGCTTGGCGTTCCCAAAAAGATGCGCCGCGGATTTTTTTACAATGAGGAATTGACCGTAAATTGCTGTTTTATCGAGTATAATCAAGTAGCCATGAAATCCCGCTTCGTGGAGCGAGCCATCGCTCGGAAACGCCATGTCCAAGACTGTCGCACTTTATTTGTTGCTCTTATGGGTCACTGCGCCGATTGTCAGGGTTGCCTTCGGTGCTGTACCCCCTGAGACGTATTCCCCTGCGGCGCATGTCCGACCTTCTGTAATGGACGCCCCGACCTGGATGCTCGATGGCGTGCGCGAAGTGGCGGCACCTGGCGTGCCGGGTTCGGTCTGCGTTTATAGCAAGAGTGCGTTTCCCGTCGTGGTAGCTAGCTCCGGCGAGTACCGCGAGGCGGTGGTCGCGGCTGCGATGTATGGCAAGGGACGGGGCGTCGCGTTCGGGCACGATGGCTACTTCGCGGCGGACGCGCTGGGGACCGGGGACACCGGTAAATTGCTCTTCAACTCCATCCGCTGGGCGGCGGGCGGGCGAATGTATCCGCGTGTCGGCGTGCTGGCGAAGCGGCAAGGGGGCGTGGTCGCACTTCTCAAGGCACGAGGAGGCGTCCTGGTGGCAGTGCTCCCGGAGAAGGGAAGTGCCAAGCGACTCAAGGAGTTCGATGTGATCGTCGGCACTTTCTCTGACGTGCCGGAAGCGGAACACGCGGCGTATACGGCTTTTGCGAAGGCGGGAGGGGGGCTGGTCGGTGCCGAAACAGGGTGGGGCTGGCTGAGTCTACATCCTGGCAAAACCCTGTCGGAAAACGGGGGCAACCACATCTTCGCCGGGATGGGATTGCTGTGGACGGGCGGGATGCTGGAGCGCACGACGAAACGCGGTTTCACGACCACCGAACCACTGCCGGATGGAATCAACGCCTCAAACGCACTAGATGCTCTCATCGCGGGGACCGGTACTCCCACAGAAAACGCACAGTCGGTTTGGACGGTCGGGCAGGCACTCCAGGCACTGCCGCCGGGCGAAAGATCGTTCCGCGCCCGTCTCGCCCGGTTGCGCAAGTCGGATACACCGAATTTCGCCGATCTTCATGTGAACCCCGTCACGATGGAAAAGCCCCTGCACCGCCTCTTCCTGACGGAGGATATTCGCGCCGCGATGACTGCTCCGCCGGAGTCGTTGGTCGCCCATCCTTCCGCCTCGTCGTTTCCCGGTGCCATCCCCGCCGATGCACCCCGCGTGACGCGAGCACTCCCTGTAGACACCACGATACCCGAATGGCACAGCACGGGACTGTACGCCGCTCCGGGAGAAGCCCTCACCGTGACCGTTTCGGCAATCGGGGCGAAACTCGGGTTACGGGTTCGTATCGGTACGCACACGGATACGCTCTGGCACCTGCCGACGTGGAAGCGATCTCCCGAAGTGACGCGCAGTTTTTCGATCACCGCGCCGGTGACACGCATCGCGAACGCATTCGGCGGCGCGATCCTGATCGATGTTCCCGACGGTTGCCCCCCCGCAACTGTCACGGTCACCGTGAAGGGGGCGGTCGCCGCCCCGTATTTCGTGCGCGGCAAAACCGATCTGGACGCGTGGCGTCGAACGACCCGCCATGCGCCGGGGCCGTGGGCGGAATTGCAGGGCGACCGGTGTGTACTGACGGTCCCGTCGTCGGTGGTACGCGATCTGGATGACCCGGACGCGCTGATGTCCTATTGGGACGCGGTGATGGACGCCGCCGCCGACCTATATGCGATCCCCCGGGAGCGGCGACGGCAGGAGCGGTACTGTGTGGACCGGCAGATTAGCGCGGGCTACATGCACTCCGGCTATCCGATCATGACCGGGGACGACGTGGCGAAAACGTTCGTGGATCTCCGGATTTTGCGCGGCAGCAGCGGTATCAAAACGTGGGGCTTCTACCATGAACTCGGGCACAATCATCAAAAGCCTGCCTGGTCGTGGGACGGATGCGGCGAAGTCACTAACAACTTTTTCGCGCTCTACGGCGACGAACTATTCAATGGCGTGAAATCGGACTACGTCAACTCCCATCCGGCTATCGCGCCGGACGCCCGCAAAAAGCTCCTCACGGCTTACTTCGCGGCAGGGGCACCCTACGAAAAATGGAAAAGCGACCCGTTTACGGCACTTACATTCTTTATACAACTTCGCCAGGAATTCGGCTGGAAACCATTTCAGACCGTTTTTCGAGAGTACGAACAACTTCCTGTCCGCGAGCATCCTCGCACCGACACCGAAAAGCACGACCAGTTTCTGATGCGATTCTCGCGGGCGGTGGGCAAAAACCTCGGACCGTTTTTTGCGCTCTGGGGCATCCCGACGACCGAATCGGCGCGTCAGTCGGTTTCTGCTTTGCCGGAATGGACGCCGCTCGAAATCACCGACGGCGTGGCTAAGAATAGTTATTCCCATCCATGAGGATTCCGAACCTTAAAAATTTTCGACAAAAAGCCACAATGTATAATGGCATCTCCGCGTTTGAGGAAATCACGCGGCAAAAGGGTTAAAGGATTATGGCAACCACGGCGCAAAATACTAATGCACAGAGCCTGCCGCTCGATAAGATTCGCACCAATGAATCCCAACCACGCCGCAGTTTTTTTCAGGAATCATTGGAAGAGTTAGCCACGTCTATCAAGGAACGTGGCGTTCTGCAACCGATTGTCGTCCGGCCGATGGGGGGACGCAATGACGGGCTGTACGAAATCGTGATGGGCGAGCGTCGTTTCCGCGCCTCGAAAATGGCGGGACTGACGACGATCCCGGTCCTGATCAAGAACCTTTCCGATGAAGAAGCCGCCGCCGACTCGCTTCTGGAAAACCTGCAACGCGAAGACATGAACCCGGTGGAACGGGCGCGTGCGATGCAAGCGTTGTTGCAATTCATGAGTTACGACCGCGTGGCAAAAACGCTCGGTCTTTCGGAAACCACGATACGGCGTAGCCTCGAACTGCTCGAGTTGCCTCTCGCCATCCAGCAAGAGTTGATTGCACGTCCCGGTGCCGGGGAGGGAGCGTTCGCCGAAGGGCACGCCCGCGTCCTGCTGGCGATGAACGACGACGCACAGGCGCAACTGCGGCTCGCGCAAAAGGTGAAGCAGGAGAAACTGAACGTTTCGGACCTGGATAAGATCGTCGGCGCGATCCGGCAGTTTCCGCAACGCAAAGAAGCCTTCCTGCGCGTTCCGGTTTCGGTGACGGAGCAGATTCTACGCTCACTCGGGGCACGCGAGGAGCGAAAACGCCCCTATAAAGCCGTAACCGCGGAATCGCACCTCAAAACACTGGAAAAAAGCGCGGTCGGATTCGGTGAAATGCTGGACGACCGTATCGGCGAGTTTTTGACCGCCGAGCAGATGAACCAGTTGCTCGCCACCACAGCGGAACTGTCCCGCGAACTCGAAAACTTCAATATGAAACTGCGCGAGTCGCTCGCGAATAAGGACTTCGGGTTCCGCGAAGTGTATATCCACTGCCCGTTGTGTGGTCGCGTCGAACTGATCGGGTCGCTCCGCTGCTCGGTTTGCTGGACGATTCTTCGCCGTTGCTACGACTGCGGAAACTATGACCGTGCGTATGAAAAGTGCGGCATCACCGGTACCAAAGTTTTTATCGCCGAAGCCGAAAACCCGAAAGACTTTTCTAAATCGTACAAGTGCCCGATGTACAAGCCAAAGTTCGAGGCACAAGCCGTTAAACTGCGTATGGCGTCGTAGTCTGGTGAGTGATGGTCTGTTGCTCCTCTCACTACAGCCGAGGCAAGTGTGTCTGTTCAGGTTGCCGTAGCGAAGAGGACGTTTATCCCCTCTGTTCTGAGAGCAGGCGTTTTTCACTTACCATTAGTCCCTCTGTCACCCGTTTCAGAAACGACTCGGCGGCGTGAGTTAAGCCGTCACGCTCGCGCCAGATGGCGGCGACGGTACGTGTCGGGCGAGGGAGGGCGAGTTCGACTATTTTTACGCCGTCCGGGGGATGGAGTGCGAGACGAGGCAGGATCGCAATACCCAGACCTGCCGCCACCATTTTCTGCATTCCGGTTGCCGACCCCGAAACACACGCGATTCGCGGCGTGAATCCGGCGGCGATGCAGGCGGCGTAGATGGGATGTTCGGGGGTCGTGCCCTCGGGAACCCAGACGAAATATTCCGCCGCCAGGTCCGCGAGGCGTGGCGGCTTAGCACCCGGAGTGGCAAGAGCGTGGGTTTGTGGCACCACGAGTGCGAGTTCCTCGGTGAACAGGTTTTGAATCGCGAGATCCGGCAGATTCATCGGCAGATGGACGAACCCGAGGTCGGCAACCCCGGTCGTCACCGCTTCGCCGATGGAGCGAGCCGGGACCGACTCATGTACGGTGATCTCGATGCGCGGGTGTGCCTGGCGAAAGGTAGCGAGATGCGGCGGGAGCAAGTTCTGCCCCGGCGTGGGAAGCGTCCAGATCGAGAGTCGCCCCCGTTCCAAACCGACCACGGCACGCACCGCACGGCGTGCTTCCTCCTCTTCGCGCAAGATTCGCTCGGCATATTCGGCAAGCGTGCGCCCGGCGTCGGTGAGCCGCACGGAACGCCCCTGTCGGTTGAAAAGTTGCGTTCCCACCTCTTTTTCCAGATTTGCGATTTGCAGAGACAAACTCGGCTGGGAGACACAACATTCATCGGCGGCGCGACTGAAACTTTCCCGGCGTGCGGCAGCGGCGAAGTAGCGCAATTGAAACAGTTCCATGTGTGATTGTCCGGGGTGAACTCCTGCGCTGTTATTCGCAACATCCAAAACAGTGAGCGCAGACAAAGCCTATTGATTATTTAGACTGTATCTATGATACTTATCTATAGCTTGTGTGGCAATCATACGTCCAATCTTCCTCTATTGCAACAAACGTTTGCTATCCCCGCTTGACCTGCTTTTGTTCGGTGTGCTACGCTTGTCTTAATGGCAACCGCGGACGTTCTCATCACCGGCATCGGTGGGTTCATCGCTGGAAATCTGGCGCGGACGCTAAGTGGCGCGGGAAAGAAGGTCGTCGGCATCGGACGACGTCCGCTGAGCGCGGAAATGTTGGACGCAGGTGTCGGGTTCATGCCCTGCGACATCACCGACGCGGAGCAAATACACACGGTTGTGGAATCGGTTCAGCCGCACACCGTTTACCATCTCGCCGCGCACTCGGTATTGACGGGAAGCACGGCGGCGGAAATGCTTCGCGTCAATGTATCCGGAACGACAAATGTTCTGGAAACCTGCCGTGTCTGTGGCGTGCCCGTGTGCGTCGCGGCTTCGTCCGACAAGCAGTACGGCGCGTTAGCGAATCCGCCGTACAGCGACGATGATGTCACGGCTTTTTTGAACGGCGGGGTATACGAACTTTCCAAAGCACAGGGTGATCAAATCGCGCGTCTTTTCGCCGGTCTGTATGACGCGCCGTCGGTTCGCGTCGCGCGGCTCGTGAATATCTTTGGTCCCGGCGATTTGCAGTGGACGCGGATCGTCCCCGGCACAATCCGCCGGACCGTGATCGGAGAGGCACCACGCCTCACCTCAGGCAAAGCCGGGGAGGCACTACGGGAGTACCTGCACGTATCCGACGCCGTCGCGTCACTTCGTTTACTCGCCGAAGACGCCGCCGCGACCGGCAACCAACCCTACCGAACCCCCGAGGGAAAATTGTCGCAGGTCGCGGTCAATGTGGCGGGCGGGATGCGGCTACCGGCTGCGGGAGTGATCGACACCATCCGAACGGTCCTGCGCGACGATTTCGGTATCACCGGACCAGAACCGGTCGTGCAGCCGGGCGCGGTCGGCGTATTCGAGCCCGGTTCGCAGTTCAACGACGCAGAGAAGATAACCACACTCTTCACCCAGTACGGCAAAGTCTATTCGCCGCGACCACTCACAGACGGCTTGCGCGAAACGATTCCGTGGTATCTGGATCATTTGCGAACGAGTGGTGGGTGAAACCCCCGATTGGCGAACCTAAGAAACCGCTGTTATTGTGTGCGGCAACATGCCGCTCAGGTTGTAGCGGATCCCCGACACATAGGGACGAATCAGACGTACCTCTTTCGCAAAGACGATAGGGAGGATCGGTGCCTCGTCCAGCGCGACAGCCACCGCCATTTTGTAGTATTCGCCGCGTTTCGCTTCGTCCTGTTCCCGGTCGCCCGCGTCGCATTGATCGTCGAATGCTTTGCTCTTGTAGCCGCCACGGTTGTTGGGTGAATCGGACGCGAGCAGGTTCCAGAGTGTGCTATGCGGGTCCGGGTTCGCCGACCAACCGCTGTACACGGCGTCGAAGTCACCGTTCTCCATCCTCTTAAGGAGCGTTCCCCAATCCAGTTCCTGTAACGTCGCCTCGACACCGATAGCCGCCCACTGCTCTTTAAGAACCTGCGTGACCTTCGATGCCGTGACGGAGCCTTCCGAATACAGGATCGTGAACGTCAGCGGTTTTTCCGGCCCGTATCCCGCTTCGGCGATCAGTTTCTTCGCCACTTCGGGATCGTACCTCAGGGCTTCGGGTGTCTCGGTTTCGGGGGTACCGCCTATGAGGGTGGGCGCGAGCAGACCGTTCGCGGGCGGGTTCATTCCAACCAGTGCGCTTTGTGCGATTGCCGTCCGATCAATGGCGCGGGAAAGGGCTTGTCGGACGCGCTTGTCTCGCATCGTAGCCGACTTTTTTAGTCCGAGCGTGACATAAAAAACGCCGGATTGTGCCCATTCCGCGATCTCGTCTTTCGTGTCCGGGGACGCTTTATCCGCTTCATACTCGGCGACGTTCTCCAGGAAAACGTCCAGACTGCCCGAATCGTACAGGTTTCGTGCGGTTTTCGGGTTGATCAGGATCGGACGCTCGATTCGGGTCAGTTTCGGCTTCGCGCCGTGGTAGCTCTCATAGACGTTCTGAACCACCTTGCTTTGCCGTATATACTCGGTAAGTAGAAACGGTCCCGTTCCAATCGCTGTCTTCGCCCCTAATTCGGGAACGCCGCGCTCATTTTTCTCGGCTTTGGCGACGGCGGCAGGCGAGACCATCAGAAACGTAGTGAGTTTATCGAGAAAATAAGCGCGGGGTTCGGTAAGCACGAACTGGATGATGAGTGCGCCGATGACCTGCACGCCGGGAACATCGCTGGTTTTTCCAGCCATATATTCTTTCGCTCCAACGACATCGTCGAGCGTGAGTGTGGCGCGGGGGGAGGCGAGCGGTTTGCTTAAAATCCGAAGGGCGTTCTCGCGCACAACCTTCGCGGTCAGCGGGTTGCCGTCATGGAATCGCACGCCCTCGCGTAACTGGAACGTGTATGTCTTTCCATCGGGGCTGATTGTCGGGAGTGCGGCAGCGAGGAGTGGGACGATCTTGTTGTTTTCGTCGTAAATGACCAAGCCCTCATACGTGTTTTGTAGAAGGTCCATGGTTCCGTCACTGATCACCAGGTGCGGGTCAAGTGTGGTCGGTTCTTCCCGGATAGCGTAGCGCAAAACGCCGGGGGCAGTGCTTCCCTTCGTTGTCGCCGTACCGGTTGTCGCGGTCGACTTATCGCCCTCATTGCCGCAACCGGCAAGTACTGGCACGCCAGACGCGATGAACGACCACAACAGAAAACGGCGACGGGAGAGAAAGCGGGGGGATTGCATGACCGATTGTACGGGAATCCCCCGGCTACTGTCAACGCTTTTGTTTACCGGGCGGGGTCGCTACCGGACTTGGCGCGGTAGGTAAGGGAGAAGGCGGAGGAGTCACCGACGGCGACGGCGACGGGACAGGAGTCGGTTCTGGTTCGGGCTGCGACAGACTTGCGTCGGCGAGGAAATCACCGCGATATTTCATCGCCGCGATCAGGGAACGCTCGTATTTCGCCAGATCGCGGGTGTCGGTCAAGCCGCGCTCGGTCATGATACGCCCGGCGACATCGGCGAAATCGCGGATATTTCCCCGGTTCACCTTTTTGTCCATCAGTGTCGCCATGCCCGCTTCGGAGCGGATCACATCCCCGACGCGAACCATGCCGGAGCCGACCGGAAACGTATCATCGCCGGGCCAGTAGTGCGACCGCGCTACCGCGACCTGTGCCAGCCGAAATCCGTCGAACGCGGCGGCTCGCTCGAATACCGCAGTCAGCCGCTTATCATCAATCACCTGACGAACTGCTTCCGCACCCCGCGTTTCCGTCCCGGTCGCCGCATTGACGCAAACCAGCACCGAATTTGGGGAAACATCTATCCCGAACCGGCGGAAATCATTCTGGAAGCCTGCCGGATCGTCGGTTTTGTAGCGCAACAACACCTCCGCAAGGGAACCGGTGCCGTCTACTGCGGTGATGAATTGTATAAAACCGATGGAAACGAAGCCGGTATCGTAGGTGTTAATCGCCTCGAAACCGCCCTCGTACTGCGAAACGGCTTGCAGGACACGTCGCTCGAAATCGGTGCGTCCGGCTTTCGCAAATATCGCCTCAAGCCGCTGTTTCTCGTCCCCGGAAGCGTCCCGGACGCGTTTCCCCGGACGAATCACCCCGTTTTTTTGCCGGTAGTAGCCGTAGTAGGCAGCACGTTTGCCAAAATCGATCCCGTCCTCGTAGACGAACGGCATCGGGGCATCGTTTGGCGCGAACGTCACCGTGTATCGGGTCGGTGTTACTTTTTCGTAGAGAGGGGGGCAGGTAGTTCCGACCGCACTCACCAATCCTTGCGGAGCGGGACCGGGATCGAGCGGTAGCACACTGGCACCGGACACGACCGCTTTCTGCATCGCGACATGCTGATCCCACCAACCTTGCCAGACGGCGGCAGTGATCGGATCAGTCTTCCGGCACGCCGCGACGATTTTAGTGAAAACAAGATACCAGGTCGAGCCTTCCACGGTGACATTCACCCGTTCCAGAGCATCCGGCGAGGGCAAAATAGTATAGCGACCCGCTCCGTTCCAATAAACACGGACAGCGTCACGTTCGGCGTCCGTGAAGGATGGGACAGGCGAAGTCTCCTGCGCTGCCCCTGTACACAGCACCAGGGGGCAAAAGGTGACCAGAGCGGACAGGAGCAACGAGCGGCGCGAGAGAGGAAAGAAGATGGACATGTTGCAACCATGGTACCAAACTTCGGGGAGACAGGGCAAGATTAGTTTTATGGCGGTCCCGGTGCGAGTTCGACGCGCAGTTCGGTACCATCCGGAAGTGTCATAGGGAAGGAGCGGAATGTCATAAACGCCCGCCACTTTCCATCCGGTGTTTGCCAGGAAAAACGCGGATCACTGGGTACGTGATTGGCAACACTCGCGGCGTAGGATTCCGGTGACAGGGTTTGTTTCAACTCGGCGCGGATTGTGTCATTCACCGGTCCGGCAGTCCCGCTATAGACCTGCTTACCGGTCTTGCTATCGAAGAACAGAACCCGGACATTGGAACCGGCAAGTTCCCACGTGAGTCGGTTCGGCGCGTCGCCGAAGAAACCGACGCACTTACCGTAACCACCCTTTGCCCCGTGATTGATAGAGAGCCGTTGTTCGATGCCATTTTCGCGGTCGTGTCGTTGCCAGAGGGCTTCGCGCTCGGCACCCGATTCGGCGACCAGTTCCACACTCCCGGCGATTTTTCCGGTCGTCTTGCTTCGCAGTGTGTGCCGTCCCACCCCGGAAACCACGAATATTTCCTCGCCGACTTTGACCGTCGCAACCACGGGAGAGCCGATATAGCCATCGCTTGCTACCGATCCTTGAAACGTTCCTTTCTCCGAGTAGAACCGGACCTGTCCCCGGAAATTATTTTCCTTGATGCTCCATGTCGTACGGTTTCCCGCGTCCAGGTCGGCGAACGGGTTGTACAGATGACGGACGGCGGCATATCCTCCGGTAACACAAAGAAGGCACAAAGAGGCGGTTGTGGCAAGAACAGCGCGGCGGTTCATAACAATTCTCCCAGAAATATAAAATGGTGGTTGCGAAGCAATAGGACGGGATGAAACGGACGCGGTTTTCCACGTCGGGGCGGGTCGCGTCACTGTCTCCGTTTGTAGCATACGTAAACCGGCGTGCAATGCGTCGGTTTCAGCGAGTTCGCGAGCAAGCACCGGGGAACGCGCAATTTTCCGTCGCAGCCTCCATGCCGCAAAGGGGGATAGTTGCCCGGTGACTAAATCTGTGATCTCTTGCGCTTCCGCGTCAGACGGTAGCGGTTTTTGTGTGCTCGATTTCTGCATGAGAAACGTTATCCTTTCGCGCTGTCTGAGTGTTCGATTCTTCGGCGAACGTGCCGGATAACAGGAACCGTAAGCGTTTCGTGCCGGAATGAACGCGCCATTTCACGGTTCCGACCGGCTCCTGGGTGATGATCGCGGCTTCGGCGTAGGTCAAACCTTGCACAATGACCAACAGGATTGCGTCGCGCTCAGGCGCATCCAGGGTGTCCAGCGTGGTTTGCAAAACAATCCGCCGCGTCACGGTTTCCGAGACTGGCTGAGTGGCGTCCATGATTTCGGTGGACTCTACCGGTACCGTTGCCGGACGAACCGAAGCGGCGCGAAAGGCATCGCGCTGGCGACGCCGCGCGACACCGAATAGCCACGCCAGCGGGTTGATGCCAGCGAAATCCGACCGGGAGGAATACGCAGCGAGAAACGTCTCCTGTGTGAGGTCTTCCGCCTCCGCACGACTGCCGCCAGTCA
>JACMIS010000915.1 GCA_014381035.1 Armatimonadota bacterium | reverse complement strand
GGAGTAGCGTCGTCTTCCCGCCCCCATTCCGCCCGATAAACCCGACCCGGTCGCCTTTGAGCAGTTTGAAGAACACATCGCGCAAGATCAGCCGGTCGTCGAAGCGGACCGTGACGTTATGCACCCGGACTAGGCTCATACGCGGGCACCGATACGTCGTTTACCACAAGTAAATATCAATGAGGACATGGCTCTTTCATTCGCGAGGCGTGCGATGCCTTCCTGCATTCGTTCGTGCGGGGCGTGTCGATAGGGGGACCGATATGCCTCATCCCCACTCCACGTGGCATTATCTTCGCTCTGCCCCGGTTTGTCCGCGATAGTCGCCCGCGCAGCTACGACGGCGGGTGGACGCCGAAGTGACGCAGTGCCGCCCGTAGGTTCACCAGACCTGGACGATTGAGGCGTAATCGCGTCACGGTTGCCCGCCCCGTTGCCGTCAAGCCGAGGATGTGCGTCGTGTCGTCGCTCCACGCGAAGTGATCCGTCCAAACCTGCTCACGTGGGTGGAAGAGCGTGGCTTCTTGCTCCGTCACCGGGTCTATACCTGTCTGGAACGCTCCCTTGAAACTGTTGCAACCGAGGCAGGATAGCGCGAGATTCCCTGATTCCGTCGACCCGCCCTTCACTTCCGGTGTGATGTGCTCCGTCGCGAACGAGTCCGAGTGAAACCCAGACAAGCACCGGCAGTATTCGCACTGGTTTCGCGCCCGGTCCGCGACGAGACGTTCCAGAGCGACGGGTATGTAAGACTGCGACATGACCTACGGCAGAGGGATTTCGAGATCGCGGGCGATTTCGGCGAGCGACAGCCCGCGCCGGTCAGCGAGTTCTGCGATGGCTTGCCACCGCTCCGCGTTGGCGATCTCCACGACGTCTACGGCGTCCGCGAGGGCGTCCCGCTCGCCGTCGGTCAAGGGGCGTTCGGCTTGTGTGCGGCGTAGCGCGTCGCGGTGATGACGTGCTTCGGGCGCGAGCGGGGCGTTGATGACTGCGAGAAGTTCGGTCTCCGCTTGCGGCAGGATGTCGTGGCGCAGTTTTTGGCGGACGCTATCGAGCAGAAGCGCGGCGGTGTTTTTGCCGTGCCGCCGCGCCGCTATTTTTAGATCGTCTTCCCAATCGGCTGGAATATCGAGCGAGATCGTCATGCGATCATTTTACCGCCGATCCGTGCGGGATCAAATACCGGCAACTCCTACACCGCGAAGCGACGATACCGGGCTTGCACGATCATAAACACGCGGGCACTACCCAACACTTGTTCGTGTCCAGTCTTCACAGGTGATGCCGGGGATCTGTGCGAAGTGCCGCGTATTGCGGGTGACGACAACGCAACGATTAGCCAGAGCAATCGCGGCTATTTGGCAATCCGGGCGACCGACGCGCCGCACGGCGGGCGGAAATCCAGTGAAGTAGGCATCCGCCGCCACGTCATACGGGAGGACGGGCAACAGTCCCCACGATTCGTAAACGCGGAACATCTCGCTAAATCCGGTTTCCGTGCGCCCTGCCTTCTCGAATCGCTGGAGCAGATTGAGCATCCCCTTCATCATCTCGCTCATCGTGACGACGCTGATCACGACGCTCCCCGGTTCCGCGCGGGCGATCCTGTTTGTGACCGGCGATGTTTCTTCCTTATACAACTTTTCGCGTAGATATTCGGAGAACGTGTCCGTGTCGAGCAACCGCATCGGTTATTTCGAGAACTCCTTACGATCCCGCCGTTGCTGCCGTGCCCGCTCCTTTTTGATCTCTTTAACCAGCTCATCGAAATAAGGGCTGTCCGCGAACATTCCGGCGGCGGCAAGAGCCGGGTTTTTCTCGATCATCTCCGGTGTGATGAATGACGGGCGGGGTGAGGCATCCGCGGTCCGGGTATCGGTCGATTGCGCAACAGCTTCGGATGTTTCGCTCATAGTGTTGTCTCCTATCACGCCTCCATTGTACCGTTTTCAACTCCTACACCGCGAAGCGACGATACCGGGCTTGCACAATCATAAACACGCCGTACGCGACCAGACCGGCGGCGACTACGCCCAGAATCCACGGGCCGTACGGCTGTTGCGCGAGAAGATCAAGCGCACTCCCCAGGCCTTTCGCCCGCTTCGGGTCGGCGTTCATCGCCGCGTTGATCAGGAACCCGCCCATAATCGCGAAAACGATCCCCCGAGCGATATAACCGGCACGGCCGATGCCGACGATCGACTTTTGTTGCGCCGCCGGGATTTCGCCTAACTGGAGTTCCTTTGAAAAATCGCCTTTGTAACCCTTCGCTATCTGCTTCAGCCCGGCTCCGATCACGACGGCACCGACAAGCCCCGTGAGCAGTTGCCCGAACGGCGCGGCGAGAAGGCGGGCGGTCCAGTCCTGCGTGCCAGAGTTACCACCGTCGCCGCTCGCGGTGCCGCCGATGATCTGGAACGCCGTGAACGCGAGAACGGCGTATATGATCCCGCTGATGACCGATCCGATACG
>JACMIS010000914.1 GCA_014381035.1 Armatimonadota bacterium | reverse complement strand
TCGTTCTTCGGCTCGTCGCAACTGTCGCAGTTCATGGACCAGACCAACCCATTAGCCGAACTGACGCACAAGCGGCGTTTGTCGGCTCTCGGACCCGGCGGTTTGTCGCGTCAATCGGCGAAACTGGAAGTGCGCGACGTTCACCACTCGCACTACGGTCGCATTTGCCCGATTGAAACGCCGGAAGGCCCGAACATCGGGCTTATCGGCTCGATGGCGATTCATGCCCGCGTGGACAACTTCGGCTTCTTAGAAACGCCGTACCTGCGCGTCAAGGACGGTTTGATCACCAACGAAATCGAATGGCTCCCGGCGGACAATGAGCATCACTACTACATCGCTCCGGCGTCTACCCGTCTTGTTTTAGACGAAAACGGTGAGGCGATTATTGACGAAAACGGTATCCGGCAGTTCGCGGAAACACAGATTCAGGTTCGTAACAACCATGAGTACCCGTTTGTGTCGGTCAAGCAAATTGACTTCATGGACGTTGCCCCGCAACAACTCGTGTCGGTCGCTACCGCGATGATTCCGTTCCTCGAAAACGACGACGCCAACCGCGCTTTGATGGGCGCGAATATGCAGCGGCAAGCCGTGCCGACGCTTCGCCCATCCGCGCCTTTGGTGCGAACCGGAATCGAAAAGCGGGCGGCGCGTGACTCCGGCGCGGTGATTGTCGCTAAGCGCGGCGGTCGCGTTCGCTCGGTCACGTCGGAAGTGATTCTGATTGAAACCAACGACGGTATCGTGGATCGCTACCCGCTCCTGAACATGGTGCGGTCGAACCAAGCGACCTGTATTACCCAGCGTCCCACCGTGGACAATGGGCAACGGGTGCGCCAAGGCGACGTGCTGGCGGACGGCCCCTGCACCGATGGCGGCAACCTCGCGCTCGGTCACAACGTGCTGGTCGCGTTCATGCCGTGGAACGGCTACAACTACGAGGACGCGATTCTGCTTTCGCGCCGATTGGTGAAAGACGATACGTACACCTCGATTCACATTGAGAAGTACGAATTGGAAGCGCGGGATACCAAACTCGGACCCGAAGAGATGACCCGCGACATTCCGAACGTCGGCGAGGACGCGCTCAAAGACTTAGACGAAGAGGGTATCATCCGCGTCGGAGCCGAAGTTCGCGCCGACGATATTCTGGTCGGCAAGGTCGCGCCGAAAGGGCAGGGCGAACTGACCGCCGAAGAGCGATTGATTATCGCTATCTTTGGCAAAAAAGCGGAAGAAACCCGCGACGTGTCGCTTCGCCTCCCGCACGGCGAAAAAGGCAAGGTCGTGGATGTCAAGGTATTTTCGCGCTTTAAGTACAAGGACGCTTCCGGCAATGTGTTCAACTTCTCGAAGAAGCCGGACTCGCTCGAATCGCCTTACGACGGCTCGACGCTTGAAAAACTGAACCCCGACGAACTGCAAGCGGGCATCAACAAACTGGTGCGTATCTACGTCGCGCAAAAACGGAAAATCATGGAAGGCGACAAGATGGCGGGGCGGCACGGCAACAAGGGGGTCGTGTCGAAAATTATGAACGAGGAAGATATGCCGTTCATGCCCGATGGAACTCCGGTGGACATCGTGC
Source organism: Armatimonadota bacterium (assembly GCA_014381035.1). The sequence continues at coordinate 53 of JACMIS010000914.1, read as the reverse complement.
TGAACCCACTGGGGGTTCCGTCGCGCATGAACATCGGGCAGATCATGGAAACG
>JACMIS010000913.1 GCA_014381035.1 Armatimonadota bacterium | reverse complement strand
TTCCACCACAAAGGACGCAAAGTCAAAGAAGGACACAGAGGTTTTTGAGGTTTTACACCCCGTTCGCTATCGAGTGAACTTCTTTAAATCGTCAAGTCCAAAACTTGAAAATTCCTTTGTGTCCTTCTTTGACTTTGCGTCCTTTGTGGTGGAATCAACTCAGCTCAGCGAGCAGTTCGCGTACCGCGCTCAATGCTTCGGCGGCGGGGACCTCTTTCGCGCTGTCCTTGTCCGCTTTTCGTGCTTTGATCTCGACGTTACCAGCGGCGAAACCTTTGCCGAAGACGACGCGGAGCGGGTAGCCGATCAGGTCGGCGTCCTTGAATTTCACACCGGGGCGTTCGTCGCGGTTATCGAGCATCACGGAGATTCCCGCCGCTTCCAGTTCGTCGTGCAATCCCTCGGCGGCGTGCGACGCGGCTTCGTCTTTCGTGTTGGCGATCACGACCACGACCTGGAACGGCGCGACGGCGGGGTGCCAGATGATTCCGTTGTCGTCGTGCGATGCCTCTACCAGTGCCGCTAAGAGCCGCGAGTTGCCGATGCCGTAGGAACCCATCAGGATCGGCTGCTGTGCCCCGGCTTCGTCGCTGTAGTAGGCTTTGAGCGGTTCGGAGTATTTGGTGCCGAGTTTGAAGATATGCCCGACCTCGATGCCGCGTGCATCGGTCAGCGGATACTCCGGCGCGACGGGACACGGATCTCCGGCGACGGCGACGCGCAGGTCGGCATAATCGCTCGGCGTGAAGTCCCGTCCGGCATTGACGCCGGTAAAGTGTGCGTCCTGTTGATTCGCACCCGTGACGGCATTTTTCAGGTAGCGCACTTCATAATCCGCGAGAACACGCGTTCCTGCCTTGATCCCGGTCGGTCCCGCGAAACCGACCGGCGCACCGGTGATATTCTCGACCACGTCGGACGAAGCCAGAGCGAGGTCTTTCGCGTTTAACACGCGCCGCAACTTAATTTCGTTGACCTCGCGGTCGCCGCGCAGCAGCACCGCGACCGGCGTCTTGTCGGCGACATAGATCAGCGTCTTGATCAGTTTCGTTGGCGAGACCTTCAAAAAACCGGCAACCTCTTCGATGGTACGCATTCGCGGCGTGGAAACCGTTTCCATCGCCCGTTCCGATTCGTCCGTTTGTTCGAACGGTGCGATGTCCAGGCACGCGCACGCCTCGGCGTTCGCCGCCCAGTTCGCTTCGGCGCACCGAAGCACGGTGTCCTCGCCTGACTCGGTCAGAATCAGAAACTCGCGGTTGTCCAGATCGCCGATGTCACCGCCGTCCGCCTCGGCTTCCACGAATGGCAGTCCCATGCGGTTGAAAACGTTGCGGTATGCCTGCGCGAACAACTGGAACGAGCGGTCCATGCCCGCGACATCACGGTCGAACGAGTACGCGTCGAACATGATGAACTCGCGCGTGCGGAGCGTGCCGCCGCGCGGTCGCGGCTCATCGCGAAACTTCGTCTGGTGTTGAAACAAAAGCAGGGGCAGTTGCCGCCAGGAGCGCACTTCGCGGCGCACGATGTCGCACATCGCTTCCTCGTGCGTGAACCCGAGCGCGTACTCGGCGTCGCGCCGGTCCTTGAGTTTGTAGACCACGGGCACATCCCATCGTCCGGTTTCCGTGAGAAGTTCCTTCGGCGTGAGTGTCGGGAGTCGTGTCTCCATGCAATGAACGCGCTCCATCTCCTCACGAATCACTTGCTCCACGCGGCGGATCACGCGCCACGCGAGCGGCAAGTAGGACCAGACACCGGCGGCAAGCTGGCGGATGTAGCCGGAGCGGAGCAGAAGTTGGTGCGAAGGCAGTTCCGCATCGGCAGGGACTTCGCGCAGGGTCGGGAGTAGGTAACGGTCGGCTTTCAAAAAAGTAACTCTCTTTCGTCGCGGCGGCGGCGTCAAAACACACAGACGGCGACAGGGATAAACAGTGTAGACCGATTATAGCCGCACGCGCCTTCGCGGTGCAATGGGAGAATCGCTCCCGCACGCCAGTGATGTTAGCGGAAATACAGGCGCAGGAAGGTAATCACCAGAACCGTCGTGACCGCGATGGTAACAATCAGGGCGGCATCGGAGCCGACGCGTGACGCCGGGGGCGGGGCTTTTTTCTGGTACATTTCCGCTCGGGCGGCATCAACGATCGGCGGCGGTACGATTATCGGTTCGCGTGTCCGTCCGCACGCAACACACTCCGTCGCGGCGCGTGCGTAAGGCATGTTACAGTTCGGGCAATGCGTATGAATCCAACCGGGCATAGTAACGTATTCTAGTGATAAAGATCGGGGGCGAGTTAACGCGGCATTTTCCAGTTTGCTCTGCCCTGTACCAGGATGCACGGTCCGCCGTGGACAACCGCGATGCCGTTCGCCTCGGCATCCGCGACCGCCTTCGCGCTTTCCGCGCCGGGTTGAAGCCAGAGATATTCAATCCCGGCGTCGGCGAGCTGTGCCGGGAGCGTTTCCGTGGCTTTAGGCGGCACAACGGCGACAACGACCTCCGGGGTTTGTGGCAGGTCCGCGAGCGATGGATAAACCGTCTCGCCGAAAATCTCCGGGGCGTTGGGGTTCACGGCGTAGGCAATTTTCCCATAGGTACGGAGCAGGTGCCAGACTTTGTAGCCGAACTTTTCCGTGTTCGCGGACGCCCCGACGACGGCAAAGGTTTTCGCGGACAGGATCGCGGCGATGGTCTCGTTCATGGGAATATGGTACCCACTACGACACGATTCACCACACCTTTTAAAGAATGTAGGCGTAATCCGCGTATTCCGGACCGCGCCGCTTGGACTTGCGCTTCGCCCGTTTCAGATGATTTTGTATGACGCGGGTGACTAGAACACCGACTACCGGCGCGGCGAGACAACACAGCACGGCGCACACCAGAAGAATGTTACGCCAGAGTTCCACAAACGCGGGATAGCCCAGCGCGGACGTCGTGCCGACGGCGATCCCGACAAACCACCACAGGCTGCCGCCACCGTTCGCGTATCCCCAAAGAAGTCGGTATTGCATCGTTGTCATCACCCTATGCGCTGTATAACGTCGCCGCGCTACGGTTGGTTACGCCTTTTACGCTCGGTCCAGGTTTCTTTTTTTTCGCCGGGTAGGGCATCCAGAATCTGCTTCGCTTCGTCAATCTTCTGCCCACGAGCATCTGCTTGCTTGAGGGTTGCATTCGCCGCGCCACCCGCGCCACTGGTGAACTCCTGGATTTTCTGCCACAGCACTTTGGGCGGAAGACCGATGAGTGATAAGACGACTAGGGCAAGAACTACCGCGCCAACAACAAATAAACGACGATCTATCATAAGTTCGCTCCTTGCCAATGAAGATTTTTAGGCGGAATAAGTAGTAACAGGAATTATATCGCAAAATTACCTGTTTGCTACTCGCCTCGAGAACCTCGCGTTGTCGAGTGGGCAAGCCACTTCATCAGGAAGAATTTCGGCACTACGCGGGGATCTTTCAGCGCATAGGCAGACGTGGTTACGCTCGGCACTGCGGAACCCTGCAAAGCACCTGGCTGGACGGCGACCGGTTCTTGCCCGGCCGCCGTCCGCCATGCGTTCAGTGAGGAGTATCGCTGGCCGTCCCAGATAAGGAAAGGGATCGTCTTTCCCCTGATAGCTGGGTAGGTAGGCGACGAACAACGCTCCCCCGGCTCGTTATGCGGGCTATCCTGCGTGACGATGGTCAGATTGCCTTTGATGTGGCAACCGTCAGCGATTGCCACGCTTTCTTTGGCGTTCGTCCGTCGTTCCGGCCGTTGCCGGTTTTCGCGTCCAGATAAAATGTGGCGGCGTTCGCGCCGGACGGTGCCACTGTGACCGGCGACGATGCAACGATACCCAGCAGGAAACCGGCTCGAATGATGTTTTTCATTTTTCTTGCTTCTCTTCCCCGTCGCCCCATAGCCGTTCGAGACGCGTCTTGATTTTTGCCTCGACGCCGTTCTCGGTCGGTTCGTAATAGGGGCGACCGTTGGCGGGAAGACCTTCCGGTAAGTATGCCTGCTGGACGAAACTGCCGGGAAAGTCATGCGGATACTGGTAGTTCACGCCGGATCCCAATTTCTTCGCGCCGCCGTAATGCGAATCGCGCAACGGCGGAGGCACGCCGTTGAACGGTGCCTTCTGCACATCTTCGCGGGCGCGACCGATTGCCACGGTGCACGCGTTCGACTTCGGCGCGGACGCCAGATACAGCGTCGCCTGCGATAGATTCAACGCGCATTCCGGCAAGCCGATCTTTTCCGTCGCGTCGAATGCCGCCATGGCGAGGGGGAGCGCGGAAGGATCGGCGTTCCCGACATCTTCCGACGCCAGAATCACCAGGCGGCGGGCGATAAAGCGCGGGTCTTCTCCTGCTTCGAGCATCCGCGCCAGATAATAGATAGAAGCGTCCGGAGCGGAACCGCGAATACTCTTGATAAATGCCGAAACCGTGTCATAGTGCGCGTCGCCGGTTTTATCGTACTGGACACGCCGCTTGCCAACCGCCTCCTCCGCGATGGCAAGCGTTATTTGGGCTCCCACCCCCGGGTACCCGGGGGTGGGAGAAGACGCCAAATCCGCCGCGAGTTCCAGGGCGTTTAGCGTGCCGCGTGCGTCGCCGTTCGAAACCCCGACGAGATAGTCGCGTGCGTCCGACTCCAGGACCAGACTGCGACCCCCCAAGCCGCGCTCCGTGTCCTCCATGGTGCGATCTATCAAGGAGGCGATTTCGTCGTCCGTGAGCGGCTGGAACGGATACACGCGGGCGCGGGATAGCAGCGGCGCGACAATCGCGAAATAGGGGTTTTCCGTGGTCGCTCCGATCAGAATAACGGTCCCGTCCTCGACATGTGGCAGGAAGGCGTCCTGTTGAGCCTTGTTGAACCGGTGAATCTCGTCCACGAACAGCAGGGTACGCGCCTTGCTATTCGCCTTTTTTCGCTCTTTTGCTGCCTCGATGATCTTGCGCACATCGGCGACGCCACCCGTGACCGCCGAAAAACTCTCGAAGTACGCCTTTGTCACACCGGCAATAACGCTCGCGACCGTGGATTTGCCGCAACCGGGGGGACCGAAAAAGATAGCGGAGCGCAAATCGTCCTGCTCGATAGCGCGGCGTAGCGGCTTACCCGGTGCCAACAGATGCGACTGTCCCGCCACCTCGTCCAAAGTGCGCGGGCGCATCCGCGCCGCCAGCGGCGCGGATGCGGGCGGGGTGGGTGCGCCGGAAATAATCTGGGGTTCATCCTCGAAAAGGTTCACACCAAGATTGTATCGCCCGCGCGCCGAGCCGGACAGCGAGCACTATCAGGAATAACTTGCGTTCAACCGCTACCGTCTCAAGTTATTGGTCCGGTTCCGCTCCCGTAGCCGGAGTCGCTCCGCCTCGGATTCCCGTCGCTCCTGAAGATGCAACGCGCTCCCGCGTAATTTGGCGTTGCCGGGATGGGCTAACTTGCGTAGTTCTGTCTGGATCGCGGATTTGAGTTCGCGGTGTGCCTTCGGTGTTGTGTAGCTACGCTTACCATTCGTCCAGTTGATCGTGTTATAAGCCCCGTTTTGATACAGGAGAAATACGGTTACATCTTCCCCAGTACCGTACCCAACGCCGGGGCAACCAGATGAATCGTTGTTGTGGTAGATGAGAACCGTCTCGCCGCGTTTACAGCCATAGATTGGGTCAATCACTCGCGCCCGTGCGACCCAATGATAAAAGAGACGAATATTCCCGCCGTATTTCTTCTCGGTCTCGTTCTTCGTCCAATCCTTGATTACCGTCGGGTTGCGGCGATTATCCACCACCTGGACGCGGGCGATCATGTCCGACCGTTGCACCAGTTCGTCCAGACGTATCGCGAACCACATGGCGTTGGCTCTGCCTACAGCGGTGAAAAGAACTACTATCGCCACAAATATAGATCCGAATCGCTTCATCGGTTTTCCCCGCTCATAGAGACACCTACGTCGCCGATTACCTTCATCGGTAGTTGCCCTTTATGTCGAGTGCCCCGCCACCGAGAACGTTGACGGCGAGTGTATAGTGCGACAGACTCGCGCCAACGAATCAAAAGCCGCCCGACTTCAATGGGGGCGGCTTTTGTTGGAGGGATGTCGCGCTAAGAAGAGCGTCGCCGACGGATCACGATACCCCCGATTGCACAAAGCCCCATACTGAGCAACACCACCGTCCCGGATTCCGGAACCGTGGTCGTGATATTGAGTTGGTAGTTGCCGGTAAGATCGGAAGTGCTGGTCACGCCGAAGCCCCCCGCGTAAGTGGTGTTAAATCCGCTTACGGAAACATAGTACGTTTGACCGGATACCAGAGAACTGGTGACGATCTGGCTTAAGAATCCGGTCGCGAAGGCGTCATCGCTACTGGCGAGAAGATTTCCGAACGCGTCGTAAAGTCCGAGTTCGGTGTCGTTGTCGAAGGGATCACCCGTGCCCAGAGTC
>JACMIS010000912.1 GCA_014381035.1 Armatimonadota bacterium | reverse complement strand
GATGTCAAACTGGGCAACGTCAGTGTCATGGTCCAAGCCGATCCCGGTGTGAAAGACGAAACGATCCGTACCGCTCTGATCAGCATCGGCCAGTCCGGTTTTCACCGCGTCGGTTTCACAGACCCGCGTCTCGTCGAGATTGCCCGACAGGTCGCCACCTCGCCACTCCCTAAACCGCTCGCCCCTGCACAAGGTGGGACTGTTGCTTCTGCCCGCCGTCGTTGAGTCGCGGGCAGGAGTTCATCGCGCCTGAAACTCCCCCGTCCCGTGTTGCATCATTGACGGCGACCGCGCCGAACGTGTACAATACCGCTTCCGGAAAAGGCTTCCCCGACGAATAGTCACGCGCCGACGCGTGACTCGATTCTTCGCCGAAAAGCCATTCCTTGTGCATTTCTGAGAACCCATGATTTCCATCGATAATTTAACCCTTGAAGAGAAGATCGGGCAGATGCTTTGTCTCGGTTGGCAAAGCGAGGGAGACTTCGCTGATGGCGACGATGATGCTTACCTGAGCCTGAACGATCAAGCGCGTCGTTGCGTCGGGGAACTGCATGCAGGCGGGATGATCCTATTCGCACGGAATGTGCAGGCGTCCGGTAGCCCGAAACCACCGGTAGACGTGGCGCGAGTACGGGGCATGATCGCCGAATTGCAAAGTCTGGCAAAAATACCGTTGTTCGTCGCCGTGGATCAGGAGGGGGGGGCGTCGCCCGGTTCGGTGCCCCGTTCACAGCGTTTCCGAGTGCGCGAATCATTGGCGAAACGGGCAGTGCCCAAGCCGCCGAACATGCTGCCTACTGTGTCGGGCGTGAGTTGCGTGCGGTCGGAGTCAATTTCAACTTCGCGCCGGTTGCCGACATTGACTCGAATCCGGCAAACCCGGTGATCGGCGACCGTTCTTTCGGCAATGATCCGCAAACCGTAGCGGCGATGGTGGTGGATCAGGTCATCGGTTACGGAAACGGCGGCGTTCTTTCCTGCGCAAAACATTTTCCGGGGCATGGCGACACGGATGTGGATAGCCATATCGCTCTACCAACCCTGGCGCACTCCCGCAAGGTCATCGAGGGGCGCGAATTGGTTCCCTTCAAGTCGGCTATTTGCTATGGTGCCCCCGCGATCATGACGGCACACATTCTGTTTCCCGCACTCGACCCGTCCGGTGTGCCTGCAACGCTCTCAAAGCCGATCCTGACGGAGCTTCTGCGCAACGATCTCGGCTTTCGCGGATTAATCGTCACCGATTGTCTGCAAATGAAAGCGGTCGCGGATACATGGGGCACGGCGCGGGCGGCGGTCATGGCAGCGCAAGCGGGTGCGGATCTTCTGCTCGTCTGTCATACGTGGGAGAAGCAAAAGGAAACGTTTGACGCACTTGTCGCTGCCGTGCGATCTGGCGAGTTATCCGAAGAGCGTGTCAATGAATCGCTGGCACGGATCATCTCGGCGAAAGAGTTGCTTGCGCTCGCTCCCCCGCTACCGCTGTCCGTCGTCGGCGACATAGAGCACACCAACCTTGCCCGAATCCTTTGCGAAGCGGGCGGTGTTCCCTATGCCGGACCCATCCCCGCACCGACCCTGGGTGAGCACGCGTTTTAGCCGGTACATGTCACGAATACCTATCCTTTAGCGTTTCCTTTATGTCGGACGAAGTGGATGAAAATCGCCCGATATGTGAGGAAAGGATAGGGAACACACAATGACAGTTCGGTCTATTTTGGGACGGTTCGCAGGAGTCGCGATGCTTCTAACGCTTTCGGTAGGGATCGCTCATGCGGGAACGCTACGCTGGACGGGCGAGGTGGACGATACCGCGATTATCCGGTTGGACGGGCGTGATCTGCGCGCCAACGGGAATATGCGCGGCATCCGCAACGCCCGCTTCGATGTGGACGGTGCTTTGCCAAACCGCCCGGTTCGCGTCCGGCTTGTCAAAGAGGGCGGGCGCGGCGACGTGGAGATCCTCGAGCAACCCAGTGCGCGAAATAACTACACGGCGGTAGTCCGCGTCCGGGACGGGCAAGCGGGAAGCAGTCGCTACGGGTTCATCCTGCAATGGGATAACGGGCGCGACGACCGGCGCGACGACCGATGGGATAGCCGTCGTGACCGCAGGGATGACCGTCGCGGTGACCGATGGGACGACGATTGGAATCGCGGACGCCGTCCGTAAGCACGGCTTTTGAACCGCGAGGACGCCAGGACCGGGAGAGAAGTCTTACATTC
>JACMIS010000911.1 GCA_014381035.1 Armatimonadota bacterium | reverse complement strand
TAGGCACTGCGTGCCGGGGCTTCGCCAAACGGAGTACGGCAAGCACCCTGTACCCGGTACGCCCCACCCGGCACGCAGTGCCTCACAGCGTTGGACTTCAGTCCCACGGCGATTGCCCTGCTCGTAACGGTAACCTTAGTCGCGTTCTCCGCCCCCACGCTTGCCATTGATCATGACAACATTGACGCCAGCCGCCCGCTCCGTTTCGATGACGCGGAGAGCAGCGGTTTTCGCGAACGTGCTCTGGAGTTCGGGATGTCGCCGACCTGGGCGCGGGGTTACCAGTTCCGCTCCGGTTTGACCACCGAATATCTGAACGGGTTCGCGCTCAATACGTACTATTCGGTGGATTTCGACGCCTCCAACGAGCGCTTGGGACGTACCGGCATCGGTGTCTTCCGCAACTTACGTCGCGAAACGCTGGACAAGCCCGCTGTCGCTTTGCGCTTCGACACGTATTTGCCAACCGGGACCGACGCGGATAGTCGGCGCGGGTTGGACTTCCGTCTGCGCGGCATTGTCTCGCGCACCGTGCGCGGGAGCGACCGGATTCACGTGAACGCAGACGCCGTGGTACGCACGTCGCCGCTCGACGGGGCGCGAACATTCCTGCCCGCTGTCACGGTCGGCTACACAAAGCCGCTCGGCTACCCGACGCGCTTTGACCGTACCGCACTCGCCGAGGTATCGTACCGCGCCGACGAGCGAACGGGCGGTGTGCTCGGTGTCGGAATCGGGGTGCGGCAACAGGTCACGCCGCGCTCCGTCGCCGACATCGGGATTCAGTCCGATATCGCCGCTAAATCCGGCGCGAACCGGGACAATTTCCGTTTGAATGTCGGCTACTCGACTTCTTTCTGAGGATCACAAAAATGAAAAAATACGCAACAATCATTCTTTCACTGGTGACGCTGGGAATCGTGAACACCCCGGTCCTGGCGCAAACCAAAACTGCCGGTACCCTCCCCGCCGCCGTCCGTTTTGCGAAGGCAGGCGAAACGTGGGGACAAATAGTAGCCGACAGAAAAGCGTTGGCGAAAGCGATCACCGAAAAACGACTCGCGGACGTACACGATCTCGCGTTCTCCTTGCGCGATGGCGTTGTGACATTGCCGTATAAATCAGGTGACCTGACAGCGGCGAAAAAGGCGGCACTGCAAAAGCAAGTCGCGCTACTCGCCGAATGCGTCGAGCAGTTACACGTAAGCGCGGACGCGAAGGACTCTCTTAAAACCGTCGCTGCGTTCGCCCGCCTGACAAAAACGGTGGACGCCATCGCGGTGCTTTATCCGGCAAACGCGCTACCGTCCGGCGAAGTGCGCCCGCTCAGTGCGGCGGACAAGGCACTGTTTCTGATTCCTGGCGGCGTATATACAAAAGCCGACATCAAGGCGAATGGTAACACGTCGCCGTATGTAAAGTTCGCGGGCTATATCCCTTCGCACGATGCCTTGGTGAAATCCGGGGAACCAGTTTGTCCTATTTCCGAAACGCGCCCGGACCCCGCGCTACGATGGATGGTGAGGGGCAAGGAATATACGTTCTGTTGCCCGCCGTGTATCGCGGAGTTTGTACAAAAAGCGAAGAAAACGCCGGGCGCGATCAAGTCTCCGGAAGCCTATCGTAAACCGTAAGAATGGCGGTTACATTGTCCGCGATATAATGAAATCCGCGTGCCCGGTTAGATTCTGGCACGCGGACAGTCACGGAGAACTTGATGAACCCATTATCGGCACTGTTACCTGCCATTGTCACCCTGTTAAATCCCGTCGTACCCGTTGCGCCACCGGACCCGCCCACGCAAGCGAAAACCGAGAACGCGGTCTATACGGACCCGGCTACTGCCAACCAGCAGACTCTATGGAGCGTTTCGCCGGGGGCGAACACGGTCACGGTAAGCGGCGACGAGGTATACCTGTCCCAACGTGAACCGCGCAACACGTCGCGCTATGCCATTGCGACCAAGGGAATCAGTGTCGGGCAAAAGGGCGCATGGCGGGTGTCGTTCTCGCTCCGTATGGGCGAACTCAGCAGTACCCCCAGCGCGGTCGCGCTGTACTCGGGCAATCAAATCATCGGCTGGGTCGGTGCGGACAACCATTACAGGGTGCTCGGAACATTTTTCGGCAAGGACTATTTCGACAAACTGGATCTATCCGTGTTCCCGCTCGCCGACAACCGGTGGCACACGATCACGTTCGCCAGCAAGGACGGCGAAACCACCACGATTGAGCGCGACGGAAAAACCATCGCCAAAACGAAGTCCGCGTTGCGTCCCGACACGATCAAGGTCGGGCAGATCCACCTTTTGTTCGAGCACAACCCGCCGAACCTGCAACAATCGGAAATATACATGCGCGGACTCCGCGTCGAGAAGGCGGAATCGCCGTAGGTTTTTCGAGGGTTTCACCCAACGGTAAAAAACCCGTCCTGCAAAACGGGGGCGACGGAAAGCGTGTTGAGTGCGGCGGCTTCGTCCACATCGCCGGAATAGCCGCGTTCGATAAGTTCTATGCCTGAGCCACACTCGCGTAAGTGGCACGGCAGATCGTACTGCGCCGCGTGAAACGCGGCAACCGCTGCCGTTGCTTCCGGCGACCGGGTCAGCCGTTCCGGCAAGTAGGAAACAATCGCCCCTGCAGCCAGAAAATCCTCTACGGCGAACCGCAGATCGCCATCGTCCGTGTCCCGCTCCCGCCAGCGTTCGCCGCACGCGAGAACTGTTACGGCAAGTCCCGCATTTTCCGCCATCAATGCGGCGACGGCATCCGCGACTGATTTTGCGTTCACGAACGCCCCGACGAAAAGCGCGGGAACCTGTGCGGCGTAACGGGCGCAGGTCGCCCCGTTCGGCGAGGCGAGCAAGACGCGTGTCCCCGGCGTCACGCCCCGGAACGTTCCCGGCGATAGGCTAAAGCGTCCTTTCGCGGGGACATCGTCACGATGCACGGCGATTTCGGCGGAAAGAGGCCCGGCACGTTCCGGGGTATCCTCGCCCTTCGCGCAAGGAGAAACGACCCCGCCCCGCGAGACGGCAAGTGCGACGCCGGTAGAAAAACAGAGTGCGTCCACGACAACGAGAATATCCCCGCGCTGTGCCGCCGATTTCGCGCCGCGCCGTCCCCATTCCAACCGGATACGAGACGGTGTTTGCGCGAACCAATCGACTTCCACTACCGTCCGATTTCCAGCTTCAATAAAACCGCGTCCAATTTCGCTTCCAATAGGGCGGTACGCGGCGAGTTTTTCGGCACATTCCCCGCGTCAACGGCATCAATAGCGTCTTTCGCTTCTTTCAACCCGACATCCGTCCAGTCGCGGTACAACTTGATCGCCTGTATTTTTCGACCGCCCCGAATCTCCTCCATAATCTCCGCAGGAAACGGTGCGGAGTCACTCGCCCGCGCTTCTATCTGTGCCGGGTCAACGCCGACAGCGCGGCAAACCCGGTCAATGCGGCTTTCCAATTCGTCGGTCGCATTTGGGTGCGGCGTTGCGGTTGAGGGCGTGGTTGTTTCCGACGGCGGTTTGTCGAACATATTGAAGAAATTCACAGTACCAAACCTTTCGTTATAGTTGGAATAGATCGGCGACCGGCGTGGACAAACCGGCGAGCGTCGCGGATTGCAGGGTTTCTGTCTCGGAATATCGGGTGGCTTCCGTCCATTCGGTCAAACCGCGCACCATCACGGAAACCGTGCGCTCGTCCGGGCGAATCAGCCACGCTTCCCCGACACCGATGGTAAAGTAGTCCGCTAATTTCTCGGATAGGATGCCCGGCGTATCGCTTTCGGACAAAATTTCAACAATCAGGCTCGGTGCAACCGCGAGATACCCCGCGTCCCAATAATTGGTTTGGTGGGCAAGGCGATCATTCGCGACATAAAGGCAATCGGGCTGACGCACCTGAAGTTTGGGAATGTGGCGGATCAATACATCGCAGGGGGCGGAAAAGACGCGACCGTTCTGCACCGCCTCTTCATAAAGTTCCAACCGGCGAGCGACGCGAAGCGCGATCCGTTGATACCCTAACTTCGGACTTGCCATAAAATACCGAACTCCCCCGATGATGTCGTAATGCCCGCGAATTGTCCCTTCCATGAGGTACTCTTCCCAGGTCAGGAGCGTGTGCGAACCGTTCGTGCCATTCTTCGGCAGTTCGGTTTTCGGCACGGGTATCGCGGTCGCGGTTGCCATACGGTATTCCCTCCCAACAGACGAAACGTACTTACAATCCGCCCAGCGCGGTGCAAATATCCACCGTCGCGCGGCTACGGTTCAGGGTATAAAAATGAATGCCGTCAATGCCGTTTGCCAGCAAGTCGCGGCACTGTTCCAGAGCGTGCTGGATGCCGATTTGCGCGACGGCGTCGTTGTCACTCTCGACATTCTCCAGGGCAACGAGAAGTGGGTTTGGAATCCGTGCGCCCGACAGCGCGACCATCCGCTTGACGCCGGACACGCTGACGACCGGCATGATCCCGGCGACTATCGGTGCGGAGATCCCCATCGCTCGCGCCTCGTCGCGGAATCGGTACAGTTCGGCGTTATCGAAAAAGAACTGGGTGACGATGACCGACGCGCCCGCATCCTGTTTCGACTTCAAATGCTCCAGATCCCGGACGCGGTTCAGGCAATGGATGTGTCCCTCGGGGTAGCCGGACGTAAGGATGCAGAAACCGGGGTTCCGCTCGGCGATGAAGGAAATCAGTTCGGAAGCGTAGGCGAAACCGCCCTCGGTCTGTACGAACTCGGTCTGCCCTTTGGGCGGGTCGCCACGAAGCGCGAGAACATTGCGAATGCCCGCGTCCCAGAGTCCGTCCAGAATCGCGCCGATCTCGTCCCGCGTATGCCCGACGCACGTCAGATGCGCCACCGACCGGATACCGATCTCGTTCTGAATGCGTCCCGCCAGATCCACTGTCTTCTGCCGCGTCGAACCGCCCGCGCCGTAGGTCACGGAAACGTAGCCCGGCTGGAGCGGTCGCAATCGGTCAATCGTGCGATATAGCGCGGTGAACCCTTCGTCGTCCTTCGGCGGAAAGAACTCGAACGAGCGGGTCGGCACGCTACTCTGGGCGATCAGTTCGTCCACGCGGAGCGGCGGCTGAGCAGTCGCGGACGCGAGATTCTTCGGAGCGGGTACGGCTTCGGTGTTCATGGTACGTCATTATACCCGCGTACTGTATTGCCGTGCCGCCCAAAATATCAGCGGTGGTTCAGGCGTTCAAAGCGGCAACTTTACAGACCGAATCCCGGCGTCTTTCCGTCGCACTTACTGTCAATGCTAACCTGCCTCGACTTGAACCACTTCACGTGGCCGTCGGCGAACGCGTAATTCGCACCGCCTTGATGTCGCGTCGCACCGAGTCGCTGGGTCGCAATTTGTGGTTTTAACTTCTGTGAATACATCGCATTGAGGCGGCTCAAGTCTGCCTCGTCCGGACTACCCAAAGCGATAATCCCTAATCGTGCGTCAGTCAAGACAACCGTAAGACTGTCGAAGTGCAACTGATAATCGGGATTGCCCTGAACGCGTTTTGTTCCTTGAGTCTTATCGTAAGTCGCTTCTGAAAGATTGATGTTATAGGCGTAACTGAATGTGTACTGTATCCGTGTGTTTTCCGGCAGTATATCTGTGTCAACAATGGGACAACGAAGGACAGTGGAACCTTTTTTGCTGATGTA
>JACMIS010000910.1 GCA_014381035.1 Armatimonadota bacterium | reverse complement strand
TGGGCGAGTTTTCGACGTAACGGTTCCGCACCTCCCACGGGGTTCCTCCCATCCGCAATTCCCGGAACGCGGTATCCGTCGCCTCGCCGTCGCCGCGCATCTGCCCGTAGGTACCGAACAGATTGCCAAACCCGGAAACCACGACCGCCGCCCGAAACCGGTCGGTTCGTGTTAGCAGGGCCAGTGCCGTATACCCGCCCTGACTATGACCGATCACACCCAATCGATTCGGGTCGGCGACACCGAGCGCGACCGCCGCGTCCACGCCCGGTAGTACGGCGTCGGGTATGTCGCGCCGTACCGCCTTATAGTCGAAAGGTAGATCGGGTAACAGGACGGCGTAGCCACGTGTCGCCAGGAGTTGAGCATTATCCACCCCGCCGCCCCACGTTCCCCAGACGTTCTTTCTGTCAGAAAGGGGGGCACCCGCATACACCCGCACGATGAGGGGATACCGCTTACCCGATTCGTATCCCGCCGGGAGCAGTAACACGCCCCGGCGTAAGGATGGGGGCGATGTTCCGTCCGACGACGGCACCCGCCATTCGAGTAATCGCGTTTCGCCGAACAGGTACGTAGCGAGCGCGGGATTGATAGTCGTTATCCGCTTCGGGGAGGTATCCGCCTTGGGTCTGACCCCCATTCGCCAGATGTCCGTCGGTTGGTTCGCGCTTTCACGCAGGAAGTACAGAAAATCGGAGTGCCCTACGGCCATTCCTAACCGGTCGTCGCCCTCCCACGCCTTCTCCAGAGGACTACCCGGTTCGACCGGAACCCGGTAAAGGGTTTCTCGCTTCGTCCCATCCTCGCGGGAGCGAACCCAGACCACGGATGTTCCTACTCCGGCGTGCAGGACATGTGTCGCGTCCGCATCCGCTACGATCTGAAGAGGGCGGGTGCCTTGCGGTAACGAAAGGTCGCGGACGGGCGTCGGTGCGTCTGGTCGGACACTCCAAACCTTCCGATCACCAAGAAAGACGACACCTTTCCCGGATGGCTCCCACAGGGGAACTTCCTGCACGTCCCGGCTGGCAAACGGGAGAGAGAAGGTTTGCTCGGTGCCTTCCCGGAGCCCCACGAACACACACCGGGTCGATCCCTCGCCGAAGGTTAGATAACAGATCCGCGTCCCATCCGGCGACCATCGCACCCCGGTCCCCCACCATGTCCGTGCAACCGTTCGGGAAATAATCGGTAATCGTCCCCCATCACGACCCGGCATAGGAATGACTCGTAATTCGCAAACGTTCTCGGCAGGGTTTGAGCGTACAGTAGCGATGCTCGTATAGGCGAGTTTTGTCCCGTCCGGCGACAGCCAGTAGCCATACGGGAACGCTCCCTTGGCCAAAGGCTTTACTCTGCCGGTGACAATGTCAATGCAGACAAGATCGGCACGGGCGCGGTTCGTCAGGGCGCGGTTCTCCGTTGCCGACTCAGCGTCCCCTGCTGGGAACGGCGAAAGGGAGCGGTACACCGTAACCGTGGCGGCCTCCGCACTGCCTTTTCCACCGGTCGAACGTGGGATGGGCGAAACCGTGGCACCGAGCAGTTTCTCGGCGGCTTGGGTGACCCCGATTCCCGTAGGCAGGAGTTTGCAGATTACTTGTCTCCCGTCCGGCGTCCAGACCGGCAGTTCCACGTTGAATAATGGGCGCGGTATTGCCTGCAAGCCACCGATGCGGCGCATCCTACCCGACACCTTGTGCCACACCCATAATCCTACCGTCGAGCCGTCGCGGTCCGAGTAGAAGGCGAGGCATGTCCCATCCGGGGACCAGACCGGATTCCAACTGGTTCCTTTTCCCCCGGTGAGGTTCTTGAGAGCTCCTGTACGCGTGTCGGCAAGATAAACGTCGCATCCTCCTCCCACGAACGTGGACACCCCCGTTTTCCCGAACCAGTGATACCGCTCGTCCTCGCCTTCCGGTTGCCGCCGGGAGTCGTCGCGGAGGGTAAAAGCGAGTGTGTTTCCGTCTGGCGACGGCGAGATCACGCCGCCATCAAGAAAGGAACGGGTTTTCAGTGCCGCGTCCAACGGCAGTAGTACGACGCGATGGGGCGGCGCGGCGAGGGCGACAGGGCACGTACCGAGTGCGATGAAAATGACTAAACCAGAAATAGCGGTTCCCCGCCCTGCCCTGCCCGTCATTTCGTCTTTACCAGTTGGAAGTAGTAATCCTGCTTCCCATCGCCCACACTCACCCCGGTCGGCATGAGGTGACCGATGTTGTTGCGCCGGTAAAAGGCGACCGAGTTCCCGCCGACGCCCGTGGTCAGGAAGGTCGGCTTGATCGCCTTGACGTGCCCATCGTACCAGAGGACACTAACGAACCCGGCGTGGCGTCCGTGCGCGGTCGGCGAGGCGTCCGAGTTGGGCGTGTACGCGCCCCGCGACGGCGGGTAAAGGTCGCGGGTTCGTCCCAGTTTGCCGAGGTCCGCGCCGAGGATCGGCACATATACCGCATCTGCAAGGACGATGGTTTCGGCGGGCTGGTCGAAACCCGCGAGCGAGGTCGGTAAGTACCCCGCCGCGTTGATCGAACTGGGTGCCGGGTATCTGGGGTAGTAGGGATAGGTGTAGTTGAGCGCGTAGGCGTTGGTGTTGCCGAGGAGCACGGGAATATCCGCCGCCGAGGGGCAGTCGCCGACCGCGGTGTTCTTCATGTACGGCTGGATCAGCCCGCCTGCCGGGTCCTGCCGAGGCGGCAATGTATAGAAAGCGGCGTCCCAAGCGTATAACACACCCGCGACTGTATAGGCACGCGCCGGCGGGATGACCTCGTCGTAGTCTTGCGCGTACATAAGCCACGCGACACCGATCTGCTTTAGATTCGACAAGCACGAAGCCTGTCGCGCCTTCTCGCGGGCTTGCGCGAAGACGGGAAAAAGTATCGCCGCGAGGATGGCAATAATGGCTATGACGACAAGTAGTTCGATGAGTGTAAACCCGCGCCGATTCCTCCAAGGTGTGCAAGCGGACAGGTGTAAATCAGACATTCTCTTTTTCTCCAATGATGACAACGGTTGTATGAGATATTTCGTGGGCGGTAAGATCGTAGGCGGCATCAGGCGTCGGACAGAGAAACGGTTCGTTACGGCAGTCGGTGAGCGGTATTCGCGGCGAGTGCCGCCCCATCGGGCCGCGGATGATAGGTTTGGCACAGACGCCGGTTGACGAAGTGCGCTCCGGCGACCGCCATTCCCCCCAGGACGACCAGGAATACGCCCGGCAGTTCACTGTCCCGCGCTTCGGCGATACGACCGGTGACAAGTAGCGCGAAGCCGATTGCCAGAACAAGCAAAGCGTGGCGGCGGCGATGCTCCCGAAAACCGAGCCAGATGCTCCCGCAACCGATCAACAGGGAAAGACCGAGCAGCATCCACTCCGCCGACTCATGCGCCAAAAAGTCCAATCCTACCAGAGGTAGTAACGTAACTGCCATCGGCATAAGCGCACAGTGCACTGCGCAGATCAAGGAAGCAGTCATGCCCACTTGATCTAGATCAGCGGTACCGTGCAACCGGCGCGAGATATTCAAGGGCGACCGCAGATCATACGATTCCAAATTCCATTCTCCATTCGCACCATGTCAGGAAATACTCAGGGGCAGCGGATACAGGAGGTAAGTATTCGCATCCGTACACCACCGCTTATCGCATATCGCTTGCGATAAATAACAATGGAAGGTATCACCCTATTTTCCAAAATGCAAACTACATTCAAGAGTAAATTTCTGAGTCCTCCGTTCAAGACAGCGCAGTATTGCCCGCTGACCGAAATATCATGTGTAAGAATATTGGCATTCCACTCCGATATACATTTCAGACAGGCTCTGTTTTTCGGAAGCCACCATTTGGTTGACGAATGCAAACCGATCAGGATACAATCCCTTGCTTCTGCAATAACATTGCTATTTAATGCAACACTCAATCTTGTGACTGTGGCGGACCGCAATGGTGGTGTCACTCGTTGAGCGAGGGAATTTCCCGTGGCGCTACAGCAGACAGTGATTCTAAACAGTTCGGAAAGGTAAGCGAGATGACTTCGGCAACGATTCGGCAACAAAAATTGCCCGTTCGGTTTCAAGTATGGGGCGCACTCGCGCGGGCGTCACTCATCGAGGCGGTGCGGCGGCGCGACATTTATGTCGCGCTCATTCTCGCCGTGGTCATGATCGGCGCAACCGCCGTGATCGG
>JACMIS010000909.1 GCA_014381035.1 Armatimonadota bacterium | reverse complement strand
CCCTTCATCCAGCCCCATGTCCTGCCACGTGTCGGTCTGCAACGCGTGGTCGAAAAGCGACCGGGGGCGTGCCGACGGGTTATTTCGGTAGTCCGTCTTGCTCGCGAAGGGGCGAAGCAGTGTGCCGACATTCGCGAGCACCGCCATGTTCCCCGCCGCATAAAAACTGCTCAAGCCCGGCAGGTTCACAAACGGCGAATTGGTCGCCGTTTGGAAATTCGTGTCGCGAAAGTTCGGGTGGAAGCCATAGTTCACCGGCAGGGCGGGCGCGGAAGCAAAAGGTAACATCACGGCACGCCCGGAGCCATCGTCCTGTCGCAACAAACTGATATTCGGGCGAGCGGTTTGATATGCACCATAGGCACCATCCGCATACGGTGCAACCATATTTAGCGCATCGTTGCCCCCGTTCAGAAAAACGCAAACCAGTGCCTTGTAATCGCCGCTGGTGGATTGGGCGAGGGCACTCATCAGGCCGAGGCGGTATGCCAGCGCGGTCGCACCCAGCATGACGCCGCCACGAAGGAGGTTGCGTCGGGAAAGTATATGCTCCATAGGGATCGAGAAACCTTTCTATAATCAGGGACAGGGCAGAACGGTCAGCGTTGGACTTGATAGTCTTGCGATGCCGCGACGAGATACAGCGCGGTGCGCGCCCGACTCAGCCGGTTTGCCGCCGTGTCGGTAACCGGAATGGCGTTTACCGCATTGGCAACCTGTGTTCGCATCGCCGCCGACATTTCGCCGTGAAGGAGTCGTTCGTTGACGAGATTGATCAGCGCGGTCGTATCAAGAGCAATCGCCTGGTAGTCGGAAAGGTTGATGGAAGTAACCTGCGTTTTACCGGTCAAGCTGGAACCGGTCAGTACCCCGTTCCGAATCAGATTGTTCGCGAAGTTGATCCGCCGGATCGCCGTCGCGGTGGTAAACGTCTGCATCTCCGGTGCGCCGTAAGGAACGCCATTAAGCGCGATGATACGGTACTCCGGTCTGTAGAAACTAAAGACACTGGGCGGCGACATCGGGTTTTGTCCCATTTCCGTGCCCCAGTTCTCTATTCCGGCAAGATCACCCTGTGCCTCGAATTGTCGAAGCAGATTGGTTATATACAAAACTCCGGAACGCCAGTGTCCATAGCCTTCCGTGGAACGAGCGACGATGGCATTGCGCGCTTCGTTGTCGAGGAGGATGGCTTTAACGACCGCTTTCATATCGCCACGTACGTTTTGCCCGTTGTTTTTGAACACCTGGACAACTCGATTGATATAGGAGGGAGACGGGTTCGCGGTGACCAGATGCTGAATCATTCGGGTGACCACGAACGGAGGAAGATTCGGGTGCGCGAAGATGTTATCCATCGCCACATTCAGTTCATTTTGTGCATAGGCTTTCAACGCCGGATTGTTCGTGTTGGTCGGTATTCCCGCCCCGAGTGCGGGCAATGTCTGCCCCCGGAGAAGGGTTTTCGCGCCCGTGTCGTGTTGCGGTGCCCAGAGAGTCATCGGCACTGCATAATTTCGTGGATAGTAAATGAAACCGTTGAACGAGTTGCCGGCACGTGGCGCGAAGGTCCATCCGGTGAAAACGCGGGAAAATTCGGTCACTTCGGCATTGTCATAACTCGGCAACGGGTTTCCCTGTGGATCGGTTTTAACGGTGCCGTTATCGTTCAGCAAATAAACACCGAGCGTGAAGAGTTGTAGCAGTTCGCGGGCGAAGTTTTCGTTCGGACGGCTGTTCGTTGCGGCGTTCGGCTTCGCATTGTTCAGCATGTTCAGATACGCGCCCATCGCCGGGGTAAGGGTGATTTCATACATTAAATCGCGATAATTGCCAAGCCCCTGTTTTAGCAATGCATTCTGGTAGGGCAACATGGCGGCGACACGCTCCGTGCTGTCGAAGACCCCGTCGGTGCTATTGACGACCAGCACCTGGCTCAACGCGAAGGCGACACGCTGGCGCAGTTGGTCCGGCTTCCGGACCGCGTTCTGGATAAATCGGACTTTGAGACCGCGTCCACCATACTCATAATAGAGATAGTTATAGTTCGACATAGGAGCGGCGAACTGCTCATCTATAAACGCTTCATAACCGATCTCCTGAACACGGGCAATGTCGGATTTGGTCGGTCCGAACGTGCACTGTTCTAAAAATCGGATTGCGTCGGGCACCGTGATCGAAGTCAGATTGCTGGTTTGGAGGTCGTCCGCCAGCAGGGTATTACGATTCGAGGAGTTTCTCTGGGCTACGACAGGCGTCGCCGTAGCGAGAATGAGCGTCACACCGAGTAGGGCGGACATCACCGGTAAAGACACAGCAATGCCATCCCGGATTGCACAAAAAGCACGCATAGATTTCAACCCTTTCACCATCCACAGTAACAAACGAGAAAAGCTTGACTACTATATTCCATCTTGCTTCACGAATTTAATACAGCATAATTACCAGTTTTTAATTGTATGGATCGGTGACATTCCGAAATGGTTTTTCCCGTTATTCCTTCACTCCGTACACAGGCGGCACATTCGCCCCGGTCTTGATCGCGAACGCATCCCCGCGCAGATCGCTTCCACCGATGCCGCCGCCGCTCCCGATTATTGCCCTGTTCCGGCACCGTTTCGCCTGTTTTCTTAATGTCCTCTTAATGTTGACCGTCTACAATCGCCTGGCGTTCCGATCTCGAACGATGGTCCGCCGCACGAAAGGATTTCGGACATGACATCATTTACACGCGCTATCGGGGCAGGTACTTTCGCCGCCGTTGCCGTCACTCTCGGAATCACCGCGCTGTGTTCAAACGCGCATGCGCAACTGAATATCGGTCCCATCGGCAGTTTGCAGTCCATCGGTCGCACCGAACTGCCGACCGGTACGACATTCGGCGGCACTACGGTCGGCGGACTTTCCGGTCTCACATACAACCGCGCGACCAACCGGTATTACGCGCTGAGCGACGATCCCGGCAACGCGGTCCTGTCCTCGACTGCGGCGCGTTTCTACGAACTGGGGATAGACCTGTCAGACGACGTGCTTAGCAACGGCGACGTGACTTTTTCCTCGGTGACGACGCTTAAAACACCCGGTGGCGGAACATTCCCGACCACCCCCCCACTCACGATTGACCCGGAGGGTATCGCGCTGTCGCCCGACGGCAACAGCCTTTATGTGTCCTCGGAGGGATTCCGTGGCGCGAACACCCAGGACCCGTTCATCCGCCAGTACGACCTGTCCGGCAACCAGATCGGACAGTTGAACCTGCCGACCCGCTTCAACACCGTCGGCGCGGCGGCAGACCAGGGTCCGAATAACAACCTTGTATTCGAGTCGCTCGCGTTCAACGCCAGCGGGACCCGACTGTACACCGCGACCGAGGGCGGATTGCGTCAGGACGGCGGTGCGGCGACGTTCACCACGCCCGCGAACTCGCGCATCCTCGCGTTCGATCCCACGACCGGCGAACGCACCGCCGAATACCTGTACCGCACGGACACCATCGCCCGCCAGCCGGACACCGGGACATTCGCTACCGCCGGTCTCGTGGACATTCTGTTTACGAGCGATACGACATTCCTCGCCCTGGAACGCTCCCTGACTATCAGCCCGAACTCGCAGTTCCCGTCGGGACAAACCAACGAGGTCCGTATCTATCAGGTCTCGCTCACCGGGGCCCAGGACATTTCGAACATCGACACGCTCGGCGGCGGCGTAGCGGAGACCATCGTCGGCGTCCAGAAAACCCTGCTGTTCGACTTCAATACCGCGCTGTTCGACGGTTCGAACATCCGCATCGACAACCTCGAAGCCCTGACGTTCGGACCGCAACTTTCGGACGGTTCGTTCTCGCTGATCGTCGCGTCGGACGATAACTTCTCCGCACTCTCGCCGCAGACGAACCAGTTCTTCGCGTTCCGGGTCGCGGTCGTACCGGAAACCGGTACTCTGCCGTTAATGTTAGGCGCGGGGTGTTCGCTGCTAGGTGTCATCATCGCCCGTCGGCGTAAGCGTGCGGACGGTTAGGTCGGAGATGGTTCGCCGCCCCGCCGGAACCGGCGGGGCGGCACACCCTACTCCTTGACCCCGTATACACCTTTGAGATAGGCGAGATGCAACGGGTCATCACAGATCGCCTTGGCAGGTTCGTCACTGATCTTGGCGACCGGGCGGTCGTTGAGAGCGACCAGTTTCATCACGATAGACAGGCGCGGCGTCCCCAGATCGTTCGTCAGATTCGTCCCGATCCCGAATAGCAGTTTGATCTCGTCCGCGAAATCGTTGTGAAGCGCGTAGGCTTTGGGAATATCCAGGTTGTCGGAAAAAACGGCGGTTTTCGTTTGCGGGTCAATCCCCAACGACTGATAATGTTCGATCAAACGCCGTCCCCAAACATGCGGATCGCCGCTGTCCTGTCGGCAACCGCTGAAAGAAAACGCGAGTTTTTTGTCGAAATCTTTGAAGAACGCGTCCATACCGATCGTGTCGGTAAGTGCGATACCGAGATCGCCCCGATACACATCCATCCAGGTGTCCAGTGCGACCCGTTGGCTATCAGCGGGATGGACGATCGCCTGAAATGCCGACAGATACTCGTGCGCCATCGTGCCATATAACCGTATCCCGGTTTCTTTTGAGAGCAACATGTTGCTCGTACCGGTGAAAACGCCTGGTGCGTTTTCCGACAGATGGGCGATGATTTGTCGTTGCCAAATACCGGAGAAGCGGCGACGGGTCCCCATGTCAATGACATGAAACGTATTTTGGGTGTCCCCTTGCGCTTTGAGGAACGCCAGTTTGTTTTCCGCCCGGCGCATCCCTTCGTCTTCGTTCGCAGCGGAAACATGCCCCTCCGCGTTGTGATACAGTTCCGAGATCAGTGCCAGAATCGGCACCTCCCACAAAATCGTTCGCCACCAGGGTCCCTCCACCAGAACCTCCAACTGATTATCGCGCTCCCCGATGGACACATCGTCGGCGACGAGACGGAAGTTCTGCAACGCATTCACGAACCCATCGCTGAGATACGAAAACTGTTGCAACCATGTCAACTCCGTTTCCGAAAACGACACCTCCGCGAGACGGTCGACCTGCTCCCGGAGTGCGAACTGGATCGGGCGTAGATCCACATCGCTCGTGCGGCAGACGAAACGGTATTTCGCCCGCGCCGCCGGAAACCGTTCGAACGCCACCCGCATCATCGTTATTTTATAAAAGTCGTTGTCTAAGAGACTTGGCACCAGTAATCGCGGATTTGTTAAAGGGGATTTTATAGCGTTCATTTGAGTGGAAACATCCTGTAAGCCTTCCATAAAGCTGTTCGTAACGGTCAATCTTTCGCACCCGGCGGAAGCGATTCGCATAAAAAGACACACCGTTGTAACTCAATCCAGGTCGATCCGTCAAGGATAAAACAGGACAATAAGTTTTCGGGACACAGGGCAAATAAGTGTCTGTCAGGCTGTATAATGGGTATACGCACCAATTGCGGAAGAGTCAGCACCGTCCCTTTTTCAGGAAGCGGAAGGCGAAGGATATACTTATGCGGATCGTAGTTAGAGTCATCGTTCTGCTTGTCTGTGTCGCCCTCGCTCTCATCACGATCCCGAAAATCTACACAATGAGTGCCATTAAGGGATGGGTCCCGGGCTCAAAAACACAAACGTTCCGCGTAACGCAGAAACTACAGACCGGAGAGGGGCTTGATCCTGTTTACTGGATTAGCTGGACGCAGGACGATATCCGATCACGGGGGAATCACCGGACGAATCTCGTGCATGACCGGTGGACAGCAATCAGGATCGGCGACCCGATTGATATTATCACCGTCGGCAGTGACCCTGCCCCCTATGTTCATGACGATATTTTCGTAGATCCTGGTAACTTTGTTTTCGACTTTGTGTTGTTGGCAATCGAAGCGACAGGCATCTTTCTGGTCGTTCGCGCCTTTCGGCGCGAACGAAGAGCGATCTAATTCAAAAGGATAGCACTTTTATTATCCCGAGATTTTACGCGGTACTTGGGTCCTGGCTGCCGCGAAACACTGATGCGACGAGGCGGCTCTCACGCGCCATGTTGCCGATTGATGTTCGACATGGCGCATGAGATTATCCCACATCAACCGAATCCTATCGAACCGTGATCGTCGTGGCACCGTTGTTCCAGTGATACATGGTGCCCCATGTGCTGTTGAAAATCCCGATTTTAACGGTGTACGTTCCCGCCGTGGTCGGTGTCCAACTGAACGTATAGGAGCGTGTCTGATTCGTGCTGAAGTTCTGCCCGCTGCTCACCTGCTGATTCACCTTCTGACCGGCGGCGTTGTAGACTTCCATGTTGACGATTCCGCTGGTCAGGGGTCCGCCAGTGTTCTTCACGGAAAGGCGGATCGCGGTCGCGGTGTTGCGATTCACCGGATTCGGCGTTGCGGACCCTGACGTCGTGAACGCTGGGGCGGCTTGACCGCCCACCGGAACAACGAACAGGGTGACACTTTGCGCGGGCAGTGTCGCGTTGATCGCTCCCGCGCTGACCGCTGCATCGGCAACCCGTGTGATCGCGTTGGCGGAAGTCAACTGATACACACGGGCAGGACCATCCGCGTTGAAGTTCGTCAGTCGAACCGACGCGGGCGTATTCCCGCTCAGGTGCTTGCTGATCACCATGACGGTGAGTGCCCCGTCGGACGACCGCACCGCAGAGAATGCACTGACGGTATCGGGATTGGCGACCGCCGTCGAAACCGAGGTATTCCCGAAACTACCCTTGTTGCCGTCGTAGTTGCGGTACATCTTCATCGCCTTGAACGTCGGTGTGGACGGATCGGGTGTCGTCCACCGGTTCGCGATGTCCAGCCCCTCCCGCCCGAATATTCCCAGAATATCTGCCTGAGTCGTCGCCCCGTTGATATGGTTTTCCGCGCCCCAGTTATATTCCGTTATCCCGATCTTCGTACCGGGGTAGTACGTGTCCACCCACTGACGCAAGCGCGGGACCAACTTGACCTGCGAATTGATCCAGGTCTCATCCACGTAGTTCAGGTCCCACAAAGAGCGGGTCGACCGGTTTCGCCGGAGTTGCATCGCGGTTGACGTATCGTCGCTGAACTCACCGCCTTGCGGATAATAATGAACCGTGAAAATGTCCAATAGCCGCTTTCCCGTAGTGTCCTGATGCCGCTTGAGCTGGTCCAGAAGCCAGGGTAAGTAGTCCCATCCGGCATGGTTGGTTCGGTCGGGCAGATACCCCCAGCCGTTCCGACTGCCGTATTGCTGGTCATACCCGCTATAAAAATAGCCGCTCCAACCCCACTCCTCAGGACCGACGAGAATCGCCCCCGCATCAACGTCCCGTATTTTGGTGCCATAATCGATGATTTTGTTGCGGATCTCGTCCATCGTCGCCCCGGTCGGCTTAACGTCCCGGTGGGTCGCATGCCACAAGCCCGCCTCGTTGTCGTACAGGTAGTATTTCACGCCACTGGTCGCCGCGCCGCCCCATTTCCCGATGAGGTGGCGAACCCAATCCTGCTGGAAGGTGCTGTCTACGGCGATGCTGGCGTCGAGCGGGTTGTTGTTGGTAATCAGGGAGCCGCTGGATAAAACGCCGTTCCCCGCATCGGGCCACCAGTAGTCTGTGGATTGCTGGGCGCCGTAGCGCGACACCAGAAAGGACGCCGTTTTAGAGCGGTTCGGTCCGAGCGTTGCAACGTAGCCGATCATCGGTATCGTCAGCATCGGCTCCGCCCCGACATTCGCGCTGCGGGTCGCAGTGACGAACGCATCACCGCGCTCGCCCGCCGTCGCGCTCGCATCCCCGATGCTCTCAAAGTAATAGTCGCTGCCCCGATTGTCGGCGTTCTGTCTCCAGTTATACCGGGACGTGTTGTTGCCGCCGAGCCGGTTTAGCGGCGCATTCAACTCCGCAAGTGTCGCGCTGGTACCGTAGGCAACGCCGTAGATGCGTGGGTCAATAGAACGCCGGTTTGCGCTGGCATTCACGGTGATCGTGGTAGATGGGTTCTGAGCGTAGGCGTCGTCGGGAACACTCAGAACAAACGGGAAAGCGGCAACCATGATGGTGGCGCGGTGCAGTAAACCGAGAGTAACCATTGATCGTGTCATTTTGAAACATCCTTGTTTTGGTCGCACGAGGCGACCCCAAATCCGTGCGCACAATGCTCTTCGGTACAACGGTACCCTCCGAGCGTAGATATTGCGAGGCTGTATTACGTGTCGTATGTGCTGCGTTCGGTGTGATCACCACCCACAGCGGGAGCGTTATTTTGATCTGTCCCTTCCTGTTTATCGGAGTGACCTACTTTCTAATAGGTAAGAAAATTGCGCTGATGTTGAAAATAAGTAGTTGCTTCACCAAACAATCACTAATATCTAACATACTCTGATATCTTCAAAAGGGTGAAGGCTGCTTGTGGGACTCTGTGAGTGTATTGGCGAAGTATATTAGGAAGCGGAAGTCGAAGATTAAAAACGTGTTGTGTATAAACGCGAGCCAACAGACCCACTTATGCGTCACCCTCCCCCCTGTAAGTGAAACCATAATCGCTTCTATCAGAGATATTAAGCCTGTAATACCGATAATAGGAAAAAAGGAAACACCCAATACAGCGAGCGGATTGTATCGCAAAGTCATAACAACCAATATAGGTAGTAATATGAACATGCGGATAATTACCAGTACAAACCCCACACTACTTAACGGAGAGTAGGGATTCTTAATTTCATTCAACGCATCGTTTGTTGACATCATATGTTTTCTGACTGGCGTGCTTTCTAAGTGGTTGGTTATATTCACTCTTTATTTTCAGATATTTAACCGCTCCATCAAATTTTTTTATCTATGGAATTTTAAGTGATTAGCGACCAGTCCCGTGTTAGTAGACAGCTCACTCTATGACAAACGCGCGTCTAAGTAAGATCGCCAATCACTTCAGTTCCACACCAAGCAAAGTCCTCAATTACTTCGATTTCATGACCGACTTTATTATAATCCCCACGAGTTATTAGCCGAGTTATAATCTTTGCCCTCGAAACCGATGCTAATATCCCCTGTATAACTCGGTAAGTATTGTGGTTGATAGGAAACTTATACTGCCCCCACTGAAATCCAGACCACTGTTAAGACTTCTGATACAACGAAAAACAGTTTCCACCGGAAACAGCATGAACGTTCCTGTAAATCACCACCGAACTGCGACTGATATGTAAAGTGGTACAGAGTG
>JACMIS010000118.1 GCA_014381035.1 Armatimonadota bacterium | reverse complement strand
GCGGCTACTTTTTGATGAACCGCAAGCCGCCGGAAGTCGCGGTCGTGCATCCTGTGACGCGCACGGTCGCGGAAACCGTCGCGGCGTCCGGCGAAGTGCGCGGTCGCACCGAAACCAACGTCGGCGCGCAGACCGGGGGCAAGGTCGCCGAACTTCTGGTG
Organism: Armatimonadota bacterium; assembly: GCA_014381035.1. The sequence goes on along the minus strand of JACMIS010000118.1, from coordinate 1,551 downwards.
CGTGAGGGCGATGTCGTGCGTGCGGGGCAGGTGATCGCACGACTGGACGACCGGGTACTGCGCTCCGAGTCGGCACAAAGCGCGGAGGCGGTGCGCACGGCGGAGGTTTCGCTTGCGCAAGCGCAGGATGCCATCCGGACTGCGCGGGCGAATCTTGCCGTCGCGTCGCGCCCTGCGCTGGCATCCGACATCGCCAAAGCGCGGGCGGATGCGCAGCAAAGCGTTGCCGTCGCCGAGGCGAACCTCGCCGGGAAGCGTCAGCGTCTCGCCGAACTTCGCGCCGGCGCGACAAGCGAGCAACGCGGGCAGATCGCGGCGCAGGTCGCCCAGGCGAAGGTCAACTTGAAACAAACCGAGCGAGACTATGCCCGTCAGAGAAGCCTCGCGGAGCAGGGTGCGGTCGCACAGTCGGTCGCCGATGCCGCCGAAACCGCGCGCGACTCGGCGCGGGAAACGCTAGAAAACTTACTGGCACGGGAAGCCGAGCTGAGAAAGCCCGCCCGCACCGAACAGTTGGCGCAAACGCAAGCCGAGATCCGTGCCGCCGAAGCCACCGTCGCCGGGGCGAATGCCAGCGGCGATGCGGCGGTGGCGTCGCTTCTCGCCCTACCCCGTACCGAGGACGTTTCCGTCGCACGCGCGCGTGTCATCGAAGCAGAAGGGGCGGGGAACGCCGCTCGGGGTCGCCTCGCGGAAGCGCGATTGGCATTACAGGTGACCCGGAATCGGATTTCGGACGCTGTGGTCACCGCGCCGTTCGGCGGCACGATAACCGGCATCGTCACCGAAGTCGGCGGCGTCACCGGACCGAGCCAGGCGTTAGTGAAATTGGTACGCACCGCGAGGCCGGAAATCCGCGTCGCCCTGGATGAGGACAATTTGGGACGGGTGCGCGTCGGCCAGGAAGCGGTCGTTAGTGCGACGGCGTTCCCCGGCGAAACGGTGCGGGCGGTGGTCCGCGAGATCGGCGCGGAGGTGGACGCCGACAAGGGGCAGGTGACGGTGAAGCTGGACCCGCTGTCCGTTCCCGCCTGGCTCCGACCAGGACAGACACTGTCGGTCAATATCGTAACCGCGAAAGCCGCGCCGCGTCTGGTAGTGCCGCTTCAAAGCGTAACCACGGCGGGCGGGTTCTCCACGGTACTGCTTGTGGACAACGGCAAGGTACGTAAGAAGACGATCACGGCGGAGTCGGCGGGACCGGACGGCGTGCCGGTGTCGGCGGGACTGACCGAAACGGATTCTGTGGTCGCCGATCCGGGGACGGCGTCGCCGGGACAGACAGTTACACCTGTCGCCCCCTCCCCCCAGCCCACCCCCTCATCGGAATGAGGTAGGGGAGTCAAAGGGACCCACTGTTTCAGCGTGTCGTGGGATGTGCGGAAGCGTTCCATTAAAAGGTTTCTTACTCCCTTTCTCATACCGATGAGGGAGGGGACTGGGGGAGGTAGAAAAAATGCGATTCGAGATGATGCTTGCCTTGCGGCATTTAACCAGCAACAAAGGACAGACCGGGTTGACTGTGGGCGCGGTCGCGGTCGGCGTGGTCGC
>JACMIS010000908.1 GCA_014381035.1 Armatimonadota bacterium | reverse complement strand
TGTTACAAGACGCTTTGTAAGCGAATCGTGTGCGTCCGCTCTTCCGTTCCCGAGCCGCTGTAGGAGTATGCGCCATTGGCGTCCGGGACTGTCACGGAAACCTCGACCTGTCCCTTTTTACGCATGATCTGGATCGAAATGTCGCGCCCGCCGAACGCCGTGAATCGGATATTGTATTCGTTCCATGCCTTCGGAAGACGCGGCGTGAGCGTGAACGAGTCGAACCCGGTCGGGTGTAAACCGAGTAATCCCTCCAGAAACACGCGGCAGTACAGCGCGGACTCGGCAGACAGGTGCGCCTGCGCGTTTTCCGGGTAAGCTTCCACGGGATACGGAACATGGTCGCCGAGCAAGCGACGGCGGGAGTATGTCAGCAGACGCTCATACGCGGATTCAGTCGCCCCGGCGATGAATGCGCCGCGCAACCCATACAGCGTCGAGCGGTCCCAGAACGTCGTTTCGCCCGCCTGCGTCGCCAGACCGTCCGGTGTCCAGAGACGTGGCGAGAACAGCGCGTCCAGCGTGCCGGTTTTACGCGAGTCTTCCGCCAATCCGAAGACGAGCGGCAGACAGATCCACGAACGCAAAACATCGTTGCCGTCGTGATAGCGGTACGTCACGAAACCTTCCACGGTCGCGCCGAAATGTGCTTCGATAGCCGTCGCCAGCGCGTCGGCGCGGGCGTTCCAGTCGGCGGCTTCGGTGTCGTGCCCCAATTCGCGGGCGACATGCGCGGACATCCGGTAGCCGTCATACGCCAGTGTCGCCGTAGAAAGGTTGGCGTCTCCGGTCGAGAACCGCCCTTCCAGCTCATCGGAATCGGACAGGATGACACCCCGTGCGTCGGTCTTTCGGCGGTTGTATTCGTTGCACCATCGGAGCATCGGGTACAGCTCAACAGCAAGGTCGCGTTCGCCGCGCACGAGCAGGTAGCGCGACAACCCGGATGCGATCATCGCCGCGTCGCCCCGGTCCCCGCCCGCGTGGTACGGCATCGTGCCGCCCATCTCAAATGACGTAGGAACCGGCGCGTAGTCGGGCTTCATGTGTTTTGCATAATGCCGGTACGCATTGACGGACGCCTCGTTCGCGTCGGCATCGTTCAGGAAGGCGAAAAAGGGGTTGGCGTATTCGCACTGGTCATTCGCCCAGATCCCGCAGTAGAAGTTGCCCCCGCCCGGAGAATGGACCAGTCCCATGATCTCGGTATCGAAAAGTGATTCGGCGGCGCGGAGTTTGGCGAATGAGAACAGTCGGTTCAGTTCCGGGTCGGGGCAGATGAACGAAATATGGGCAGAGTCGGATTGAATGCGTCGGGCGAAATCACTCCGCTCCGTGACTTGCTCTCCCGCCTGTTCGGGTGCAATGCGTTCGCGCTCCCGCCTTGGTCCTGCTTCTGCCAGTTCTTCCTGTAAGCCAGCCGTTAGGTTTTCCGACTCCTGGATATGTTTCCTCGTGAGTAACTCACGAATCGCCTGGTCATCCCGGATGTCGTCTGCCTGGAAAACCATGGACCAACGTTTGGTAGTGCCAGCGGCTACCTCCTGTAGCATTCGGGATGCATCCAAGTCGCCGAAACCACCCACACGAATATTGATGGTCAACCCGAGTCCGTCGTCTTCGTCACGGAACCCGCGGCGCATCTGGGTAATATTTTTCGAGGTAGTTTCGTCACACGTGAACTGCCAGTCCTCGACGAAGCCATTACGCTTCGGCGACGGGGCGATACATCGGCACACGCTCACGCCCTTATGCGGCACATAGTAAAACTTTAGGACTCCGTCGAGCGTGACGCGATCAATTGGGGTGCGGGACGGAAACCATTCGTCGCTCCCGATGCGGAAGCGGGGCAGAATCAGGCGGTCGTCGTAGACGCGACGTAGATAGCCGCGCACGTCGTTGTCGCGCACGCGCAGTTGGGGAAAGAAGATGTCTCGCTCAACGAAAAGCCGCCGTTGCGCGTCGATCCGGTAGCGGACGATCACCGAGACACGCCGTCCACTCATTTCCACATGGTCAGCGTGCGGCAGGATGTTCGCGGGGTTTTCGGCATCGGCGACGTTCCAAACGATACCACCTGTCGTCGCATCGATGCTCCAGCGCGTTGCTTCGGGAGATGTCATAAATCGAAGTGTCGAAACCAGCGAATAAATCGCTCCGCTACGCGCCCTTGCGTGCGTCACTTTAGCGGAGCGATTTCACTTATATACGATTAAAACAACCCACAGGGAGGCGCGGGTGGGCCGGAGAAGAAGTAAACGATAATATCGCCGAAGTTGGTGTTATCGCCGCCTTCCAGATCGTTCCTACTGACGGTGAACCCTTCGGTATCCGAATTCACGGGAATACAGCGTTGGTTTCGCGCATATCCGACGTTCTGAAATAGGGATCTATTAGTAGACTGATCGCGGGGCAGATCCACACGCAAAATGCGGTCCTCGGTGCTGCTCGGCACTTGGATCGTGAATTCGCCGTTGGGGCCGGTGGTTGCAATGGCATCACCGATCCGTACCACCGCACCGCTGACCAGTTCCGTGGTGGTGCTCTCGATCACCCGACCGCGAATCGTCGCGTTCGTGTTTGGTGTCGGAGTCGGGTTCGGGTTCGTTTCTCCCCCACCGCCTCCACCGCCGCAACCCGAGAGCGTCACCGCGCCTGCGAGCAAAAATGCCGCATAGGTCGCCACATGCAACAAAATATGTCGTCGTCCCGCCGCTTGATGCGAGCCGCCTAAAAAGACCATTCGTTCCCTTCCTCCAAAAGCGAGTTGCTATTGCAACGCTTTACTATCGCAGTGTGTTGCGCTGGCAACGGTTCTGTGTCGCGCTGTCTTTATTGACAAGACGAACACGGGCTGAGTTTCGCCTTGATGATATTGACCGCGGGCGAACAAAACTCCTTCATTCCGCACCATTTTTGGCAAAGGGTTTTTCGCGGGGCGAGGAACGTGCTATCATAACAGCGTGAAAATTAGAACCGTCACCCTTCTTGCCCTGATGGCTGTTGCTTTACCCGTGCTGACCGCTTCCGCCCAGGATCCCACCCCAGCCGCAAAACCGGGCGCGACCGACCCGAACGCCGTGCGGCGCGACTTGTATGATCTTGCCCTGTTACGTTCACTGCAGAGTGTGAACCCGACTGAGGAGCAGATCAAGGCGATGGCAAAAGTCGTCAAGGGAACCCTCGAATCCGATAAGGCTCGCCGTGCTAAAGACGACGATGCCATGCGCGAGATCGCGGCGGATGTGAAAAAAGCACGCGACGGAGCGATAGGCGGCGAACCGATCCCTACCGCAATCGAGACAAGATTCATCGAAATACAAAAAACAATCGTGGCTCGCATCGGGACCGCGAAACGGGAATCCGTGGAAAAGATTCTGGCCGTCCTCTGGCCCACACTCACGGACGCCCAGAAAGCGGAGATGGATAAACAGAGCATCGCGTTCTACGGCGGCAAGCGGGTTCCGGCGGCGTATCGCTCCAAACCCAAAGAAGCCCCGCGAGAGGATGTCCTCAAACTCGCGGCGGGAGCGTTTATCGAGAACGTTCTGCTGGACGACCGGATGCCGACATTACTGGAATCGTTAAAGCCGCTCAAATCCGGTTCAGCGGAAGGCGAAAAAACAGATGGTAACAGTTCCGGCGCATCCAGCAAGCCGTGAGTGAACCCGTTGCGCAAAACCATGACCCCGCGCTACCCAATGCACGCTTCAACTTCCTGATGCTGGTCGGCGATGTGTCGTGCTTCGTGCTTGGTTCCGCATTTCTGGACGCCGCGACGGCACTGCCCGCTCTTGTCGGGCGACTTGGCGGGGACCTCGCCCTGCTCGGCATTCTCGGCTCGATCCGGCAGGGCGCGTATTATCTGCCGCAACTATTCGTCGCGCACCGGTTACAGAATGCGACCCGGTATTTGCCGATTCTGCTGCTCATCACTTTTTGTGGACGCATCGGTTACTTTCTCGCAGGCGCGGCAGTCATGGCGTTCGGCGAGACACGCCCTGATATTGCGCTGATCGCGTTCGCGGCGGCGTACACTCTCGGTTGGCTCGGTGACGGCGGCGGCGGGGTTCCCTGGACGGCATTGGTCGGGCGCACTATACCGGCGCGGCGACGCGGCGCACTTTTCGCCACGACACAAACGGTGAGCGGCATCGGCAAACTCGGCGTCGGTGCGATTGTGGCATTGCTCCTCGGCGGGACCGTGGCAAAGTTCCCGGTCGCGGACGCGTTGCTCGTCTGGGGGTGCGCCTTCTTTATGGCGGTATCCTGGGTATTTCTCGCGCTCATTCGGGAAAACCGCACGGCGGGTTCTACGATAGGTGCCCTACCCGCGAGTCCCTCGCTATCGCTGGGTGCCTACCTCGGGTCACTCCCGCGTCGGCTCCGGGAACGACCCGACTTTGCCCGTCTCGCTCTGGTACAGATTCTGGCGACCGCTTCCATCGCTACCGCGCCGTTTTTATGGGGCTTCGTGCGCTCGGCGACGCCGGGCGGCATTCCCGAGGGCGACGCGGGCAAATTCCTCATCGCACAAACCGTCGGGCTACTGGCGTTCGCGCCGGTCTGGGGATCTCTTTCCGACCGATTCGGACCGAAGAAAACACTCACCTTATTGCTCGGTATTTCCCTGCTCTGGCCCCTGCTGGCGTTCGCGGGAAAGTTCGCCGGTGGCAATCTGATCCTGTTTTACGCGGCGTACTTTCTATTAGGCGGCGTCGTGGAAAACTGGATCACGATCACCAACTACCTTCTGGAGTCGGTGCCGGAGAACGATCAGCCGATGTATATCGGCTTGATGAACGCGGTGTCGCTACCGGCACTGTTTCTGCCGCTGATCGCCGGACAGTGCGCCCAATCGCTCGGCGCGGGCGCGGCACTGATCTTCGCCGGGGTGTTACTTGCCACTGGTCTGTGTGTCACGCGAACTCTTCCCGACACCCGAAGAAATGGATGACCGCGTCGCGTCCGCGTTTTTCGGCGCGAACTCCTCGAAACACCAGTGGCTCCAGAGCAGAATCGGCTCCGGTTTGGAGATCGGGGCGTACTGATCGGGGGTAGTCTCCCGCATATAGAAGATTTCGAAGGTGCACAATTCTCGCGCTCCTGTGTGGTCCCGGTTCCAGGTATAGGCGATATAGTTGGCGAGGTACCGGCGGAATCGCATATTGGCGGTGGGCCACATGTTCAGGAAATACTTGCGCCATCGCTCGTCCCGGAACTGTATCCCTACCTCTTTCGGTTTGTCCCACGATAACGGCGGTGCTTCACCGTAATTGGCGAGCCACGGCATCAGATCCACCCGCGAACCATCCCGCAACGTACCGGAGATAACAAACCAGCCATCGTCGGACATCGGTCGGGGCGAGAACATGTCCCAACATTGATCCACATGTGGGAGTTCGGCGATGCGATTCAAGGAAACCGGAAAATAATGAACCAGAGCCCCGAAGTTGACGGTGCGAATATTCCAGACGCAGATAATGAAGCAATAAAATGCGGCAAGAACGTTGACCGGGAGCGGCAAGCCGAGGCGCACCGGAACGCGGGCGGGTTCCTCGGTTGCCGGTTCGCCCCGCGATGGCAAATATTTCGATGCCCAACGCGACAGCCGGTCGCGGAGACTGTTCGCGCCGCCCCTTCGCCACCACGGCGTGATCCGGTCCCAGAACCACGAGGGCAAAAATACCGTCCATGCCAGTGCGCAGAAATATGGGAACGGTCCGAGGTACATCATGGACTGCAACGCAATCAGATGGAAGAACCAGAACAGAAACACAGTCGCCGTTCGCACCGGACCATTTCGCAACGGAAAGAACGCGAAAAATGGTCCGAATGCCTCCATATAAATAGTAATAAACGTCAAGAAATATGCAACGAACGGCACATCGGCTAAAAATCGTCCCAGTGGCTTGGTCAGAATATCAATGTTCAGAGCGAGGTAGATCGCGTACCCGTTTTTCCACCACGTCGGGTCGTTCTTGAGCAGTGCGGTAAACCAGTAGATGGAGGCGGTTTGAACGATAATCGCCACAGTTCCCCACGAGAACGCCCGTACCGGACGCTCCGGGTCATCGCCGGGAAGTCGCGGATAAAACCGGTTTTTGGCGTCCAGCGAGAAGTAATCCCCGAGCGGCAGGAATATTGCCCAGAAGGCAAGGCAGCGAATCACAATGTCGCCGCCTTGCAACACCAGACCATTGCGCGATTGAAGCGAGATCAGGAACAGCCAGCAAATCACGGCGACCGGTCGGGTTTTCCAACCCGCAAGTAATAGCGTGATAAAGATGGCGTTTACGCCGAAGAGAAAACCGACCGCCGCCGGAGAATCCGCGAAAGAGTGAAATGTAAAATACGACGAACCGTTCCACTGGTTTTGCAGAACATACCGGGGCATGACCCCGCGATCCGTATAGAACGCTTCGATGTCCACTGACCGCATGAACAGGTCAGCAAGAAGCATAAGCGCGAGTCCGATACGAAACAGTGCGACCGAGCGCAGATCAATCCCGAACAGTTCGCGCAACAGCCCGCCCCGCTCCGGCGCGTCAGTACCCGGCGACTGTTCGGTTACAGGCGTTTCCTCGACTGGCGCGGTACTGATGGCGGATTTGCGAGACATCGTTGTGGATCGGTTTCCGGATATTATCGGAAACCGATTCTATTCATATCGCAATGCGACAATCGGGTCAAGTTTCGACGCCTTGAGTGCCGGATAAAAGCCGAAGAAAACACCGACCGCCGCCGAGAAGCCGAATGACAACACAACCGGCGGTACGGTTAAAATCGTGGTCGTGTCCGGGTTCAATTTCGGCAGTCCGAGCGCGATCCCGACCCCGAGCAAGATCCCGATGATCCCCCCGAGCACAGAAAGAGAAACGGCTTCGATCAGGAACTGGAGCAAAATATCCCGCCGTTTCGCGCCGATCGCCTTCCGGACACCGATCTCCTTGGTCCGCTCCGTGACGGAGACGAGCATGATATTCATGATGCCGATGCCGCCGACGAACAGCGATACGCCCGCGATAGACGCAAGCAACGCGGTGAAGGTGGACCCGGTCTCGTTCGCGAACTCCGCGATTTCCGATTGAGAGCGCACGGAAAGCGTAGACGGATCGCCCGGCTTCACGCGGTACTGCTTGCGGAACAGATCATCGATCTGTTGTTGCGCCTCGCCCATCTTTTCCTCGGAAACGGCTTGCGCGGAGAACTGCCGGGGTCGTCCCTGCCAGAAGTTCAGGAGCCGTTTCTGCGCTGTTCCCGCGGGGACGACGACCACGTCGTCATTGTTCTGGTTGCCGCTGGAGCCTTTCGGGGCGAGAACCCCGATACATTGGACGCCGATATTATTGACACGGACCAACCGCCCGATAGGATCGTCACCGTTCGGGAAAAGTTGCTGGTAAACGCTGTGCCCGAGGACGACGACCTTGGCTTTCTTCTTTTCTTCGTCGGCGGTGAAGAACCGCCCCTGCGCCACTTTGTGACCACGGATCTCGAACCATTCCGCCCAGACCCCGAAAAGGTTGGTGTCGGCGTTCTGGTTTCCGGCTTTGACCTGGATCTGGGTCGTGATCTCCGGGGAAACATTCAGAACTGCCGGAGTCGTGTCCGGACCGAACTTTTCCAGATCCTCTAACTTCAGGCGATTCCACGAACCGGCACGTCCGCGAACCGCGCCGATGCGCCGACGCTCCGGTTCGCCGATAAGAAGGTTAGTGCCGAGTGCCTTGATCTGCGACAGTGTTTTCTGACGCGCACCCTCACCGACGGCGATCATGGCAATAACGGCGGCGACGCCGATGATCACTCCGAGCATGGTGAGCATGGCGCGGAGTTTGTTCGCTGCGAGCCCGCCAAACGCCACCCGAAGATTTTCTCCGAGCGGCATATTCCCGCCGACCCGCTTATTAGGATCATTTGATGTGGGAGGTTTCGGATGGGGAGCATTCGATGTGCCGGGAACGGCGTCCGCGGCACGCCGCAACGGCGATGGGGCGACATCTGTTTCCTTGCGTGTTGTCGGTTCGGCGATTGCCGCGTTTTGAATGTTGCCAAAAATATCCCACATAGAAACGATTTCTCTCCAAGCGAGGCATCAGCCCGCTGTAAACTGCCTAACGTCCGAAACTGCCGAAACCACCCGGGCGACCTTGACCGCCGCCCACCCCACCGGGCGCACCGCCGGGTCGCCCGCCTCCACCGCTACCTTTTTGTGCGGCAGGGTCAATCGTCGCGGTGACGACCTTGTCGCCCTCTTTCAAACCGCTGACAATCTCAATCGAATCGCCCGCTTCCAGACCGGTTTTTACCTCGCGTTCGACAGTCGTGCCGGTTTCGCCGCCACCGCCGTCCTTGGGCGCGGCTTTCTCTTCAGGACCCGCGGTCAGGACAAGGACGAACTTCTTCCCCTTATTGTTGCGGACGGCGCGAGTAGGGACCGACAAAATCCCTTCTTTCTCGGCGACCACGAACTCGCACTCAGAGTTCAGCCCGGGACGCAGACGCAGGTTCGGTTTCAGGATCTCGACCTGGGTCATGATCGTAGTCACGTTGTTGTCCGTGGCACCGCGGGGGTCAATCCGGCGCACCCGCCCCTCAAAATCCTCGTCGGGGAACGCATCGAGGGTGACTTTCACCTTCTGCCCGACGGCGACCTGCGCGATGTCGGCTTCGTCCACCTGGGCGTTGACGAAAATGCGCGACAGGTCGCCGATTTGAACGATACTGGTCCCGACCGAATTAAAGGATTGCCCCGACGTTATAATCGTGCCTTCCTCGACGTACTTCTGCAGAATTACCCCGGCACGCGGCGCACGGATCGTGGTGGATTCCAACTGGACTTTCGCGTTCCCGAACTGTGCCTGGGAACGGGCGATCTGTGCTTTCGCGGACTCGATGTCGGCGGCACGGATACCGACCTGTGCTCGGTTCGCCAGCGCGGTATCCCGGTTCGCTCTCGCTTGCAGGAGGGCTGCACGCGCGTTCGCGACATCCTGATCCCGCAACCCGATCTGAACTTTCTGCGCCTCAGCGGACCGGAGCGAGGCGCGTGCTTCCGCGACCCGTGCCTCTGCGGCGGCAATCAACGATGTCTGTACCCCCCCGACGGTGTTTCCCCGGACGCGGGCGGCGTCCGCCTGTGCTTTCGCCACGTCGCGCTGGGTTCGCGCCTGATCCACCGCCGACTGCGACACAAACCCCTTCGCGAGTAGCGACTCCTGCCGCTTGACCTGCAATTCGGCATTCGCGAGATTCGCCTCAGCGGTCGCAAGCGTTGATTTTACATCGGCGCGGGCTTGCGGATCACTACCGGTTTTGAGTTGTCGCAACTGCTCCTGTGCGGAAAGCAGACTTGCCCGAGATTGCTTGATCGCGGCATCGGTGAGTGCCGGTTGCACTTTCGCCTGTTGCAGTGCTTGGTCGTAGCGTGCTTGCGCCGCGCTGACTCCTGCCTCGGCTTGCGCGATAGCCGTCGCCGCCGTGAGACGCTGCAGTTGCTCTGTTTGCTGTGCCTGACTTACGCGAGCATTCGCTGCGGAAACATCCGACTGTGCCTGATTGTAGGCTGTCAGCGAGTCTGTGGGGTCGATAGTGGCAATTAGATCGCCAGGCTTAACAAAGGTGCCGATGTCAACGGCAAGTTTCTTAACCTCGCCACCCGCCCGCGACTTAATGTCTACGGTGGTAAGCGGTTGAACAAACCCCGTCGCGGACACTGTTTTTCGCAGATCGATCCGCTCCACGATAGCCGTGCGGTAGGTAACCTGGGGTTTCGTGTTGCCACGCGTCACCATCCATGCCCCGACCCCGGCGGTTAGTACAACGGCGGTTCCAATTAAAATATTTCGATTCGGATTCATTATCGTGTTAATCGTCTCATTGAGTTCTTAAAAATATCTGAAAATAGCAAAATAGCAGACAAGGGTGAGTGGTTCCACCTTAGCGTTCACGTTGTCCCTTTTATCCGCCAAACACTGTAACGATACAGACGGATACCCGGTTCCCGGGAAACGGGGCATGAATCAAGAAATCCATTCTTATCGAAATGTTTTTGAATTGTCCCAAGCCTGTCAAGTTGTATGGTGTTCCGTAAGCGATTCAGGGTATCCTGAAAATAATGAGCGAAATAGTAGCGCGAAAGCGCGTTCTTCTTACCGGTGCGAGCGGCCGAATCGGGCGGACCATATCCCCGTTGCTCGCGGAAAAACTCGATTTACGTCTTTTCGACAAGAACGATCCCGGCGACATGCCGGGTATATTTGTCGGCGATCTGGCGGACCCGGACGGACTGGTACCGGCTCTTGACGGGATAGAAACCGTGATCCATCTCGCTGCACAATCCACGGAAGCCGATTTCGTATCCGTACTGGTACCGAATAACATCGTCGGCTTGCACTATCTGTTTGAGAGCGCGGTGAAAGCCGGCGTGAAGCGTATCGTTTTCGCTTCCACGATTCAGGCGTTCGGAAACCATCCGCACGATCACACGATCACCGAATCCGACCTGCCGCGCCCCAATTCCTTATACGGTGCCACGAAAGCGTTCGGCGAAACGATGGGACGATGGTACCACGATAAATACGGTATCGAGTTCCTCGCGGTAAGGATCGGCTGGTTTTTGATACCGGACGAGGAACATGATCTGGCGTTGATTCGCGAACGTGGTGCCCACAGCAACATCTGGCTATCGCCGCGTGACGCCGTGCAAATCTTCACGAAATCGGTGGAAGTTCCCACCATCGGCACGGACGGCTACGGGATCGTGCACGCGATTTCCCGCCCCCTTTTCGAGCGCATGTCCCTCGCCCCTGCGAAGTCGCTTCTCGGTTATGAGCCGATAGACGACAGCCGCGAGTACACGGATAGCAAATGAGCACCTTTTTTACTTGATGAGTCTGATCTGCCCCGGTTCGGACACTTCGATCTGGGGCTTCTCGTTATACTCGGTCACACGACCAGTAATCAGGACTTTCTTATCCTTCAGTGTTCGAAGATCAGGAAACTTGTCGTAGTTCCGAGCACGCACCGACACCGTCGCCGCAGTCCAGTAATCATTCGCGAAATTCAGCACGACGATACTGTTCGATTTCGGCAAGAACAGTTGCCGCACGGTACCACGAATCGTCACGTCTTTGTCCATGCGCTTCGTTACCGCATCCAAATCGTTCGCCGGGAGCGATTTCTTCACGGACGGATCAGCGACTTTGATACTCGCGAATATCGCCGTTTTCGATGCAACGACGGATTGCGGTTGCAGAGGCGGACGACGCGAAGGGTTCTCATTCTGCCGGGCAACAGAAGCAAGCGGCAACAAGGCAAGCCCGATAGCGACGAGACAAGCCGCAGACGGACGAAGAAACAAGCCATTCATAACTGCAAAGATTCCTATTCTTAAATATGGGCGAATCGTGACGATTTAGCCGTACGTTGTATTATTTTGCGGGTGTACAAGACCGGGATGATTGATCACTGACTCGCAAATGTTTAGAATCTTTTTCGCTACCCGGTTCGCTTGACGCGCAGATATAAGGAATACCTTTGTAGAGGGTCACATAGAAAATACCGTGCGCCTTCACGTCGGATTTATTGGTCGCCCACCATGCGGAACGAACGAAGCGCATCCCGTTTATCGTGCCCTCAGTCCACGATGATTGTTTAACATCATGCCAACTCTTAAAAAAGTTCTTCGCATATAGGACGGCGATTTCTTCCGCGGAAAGCTTAGCAATTTCCTTACGGTCCTCCGCAGGTAATTCCATCGTAGTTACAACAAACGCGGTCGCCGGTTGTCCCTCGACAATAGGTTTTGCCAGCCAAAAATAGGACCGTTCGCTCCGGTCTCCTGAAGTCGCAAAGGTAAACCCCCTGGGCGGGCGGATGACGAGTGCGCCGACGCGATATGGAGCACTCAGAGGAGCACGTTCACGCTCTTGGAGTGACCAGTTATTCTTTTTTTGTGCGTAAGCGGTTTGCCCAATGCCCAAAGTCGCCGTACAACCCGCTAACAGTAT
>JACMIS010000907.1 GCA_014381035.1 Armatimonadota bacterium | reverse complement strand
TGCTTTCGTGTCCGCGTCGTCCGCCGCTCCGGCGATGCCGAGCGTGAGCACGGACATGCCGACACACGTCTCCCAGAAGCGTTGCTTATCCGCGTCGGTAACGGTTTTCATCTCCGGCGCGGCGAACAAGCCCTGTACCTGCTTGTAGAGTGCTTCGCTCCCCGCGTCCGAGACGATCTTCCCGGTAGAGAGCGAGTAGTGCGTCGCGATGAAGAAGGTGAACGCGGCGGCGACGTCGTTCGCTTTGCCTTCCTCCTTCGCGGCATTCTCGAACGCCTTAAAGCCGTCGGTGAGCAGGGTGCGGATCGCCTTTTTTTGCTCATCACCCTCGCCGAAAGTGTTGACCAGATCATCCAGAGCGAGCCGCTCGCCGGTCGGAGTGAACGTGTAGGCGGCGGCGTTCGGTGCCGCCCCTTTGGAAACGCCTTTAGCGAGCCGTTTCGCGATGGCATTGATCGGGTTATCGGACGGCGAATCAGGTACCTGTGAAAGCGTCACAGGTAATGCCGCAAAAACGGCTTCTCCACCGACAAAAGTGAGAAGGCACACGGAAACAACAGAAACAACAGACCGCATAGTAAGCACCCCGTAATCCGGTTTTGCACCGCTTGTTCGAAGCGATGGAAGGTTAAAAGTATATTACGGGTGAGCGCGGCGATTGTCCTGTTACTGTGACCGATTTAACCCGGACCGGGGATAAGGTAAATAGTAATGCCGCCCCGACTTGTGCGTACAAGACCGGAGGCGGCTTTCTCGACTCGATAAGCGGGCGATCAAATCGCGGCGGGAGATGGCGTCGCATCTCCCGCGACAGCCGTCGGTGCAATCGTCGCGTCCGCCGCGACATATTTCGCGGGAACGGGTGCGACGCGTGCGATTTGCGGGACGCTGGGACCGTTGTTCGCGTGAATGCGATGGCGGGATTTATGTTTGTTTTTCTGACGATGGCTCATAACTATTCTCTTTTCTTCGCCCGCACGGAACAGATTCACGGTGCGTGCCACTCACTCTACCATGTGCAAAGCCGACATCAGTTCTCGTCCGGCTTACAGGAGCACGTTCGCAGAACTAACGAGAGGCATTTCTTTGTTAGGTTTTTCACTCAACTATAGATAAGTGTTGCCCGTTTGCTATATAAAAATATCAAGGACTTTTCGCCGGAATAACGCGGGAAGATACAGAGGAAGAAATGTTTCCAACGCGCCTTTTTAATTCGATTTTTCTTGTTGTCGGGTTGATTTTGCTGGGGGTAGCCATCTACGTCTACCAGCAGACCAACCAGTTCGTCCGCGCCGCCGCGAAGACGCAGGGGCAGGTCGTTGCCATGGAAGCACACCGATCCCGCACGAAATCGGGAATGTCGACATCGTACAACCCAGTCGTCCGGTTTCGTGCCACGACAAATGAAGAAATCCAGTTCACTTCGAATTTCTCCACATCGCCACCCATGCATCATGTCGGCGAAAAAGTGACAGTCTTGTATCGGCGCGATACCCCGCACGACGCCCAGATTTCGGATTTCTGGTCGCTCTGGTTCGCCCCGGTCCTTTTAACGGGAATGGGAACGATATTCGCCGGCGTCGGTGCGGCTCTGATGTTCAGCCGCCCCGCCACATTTCCGCAGGGATTTGAAGACCGATACCGAAACGCATACTGCGAACAGCAACAGACACCCTACACCCGGCTGTAAAGGCGAATCAGGAGGCGGGACCGGTGTACGGAAGGAAGATTTCGCGCGGTGCCTGCGGATACCGTTTCATCGCCGTATCCGTCGCATCGGTTCCGCCGCCGGAACCCCAGCTCAGTACCTGCCAGGTGTTGCCCTTTTTCCGTAGAAGTGCCTGAAAAGGGAAGTACTGATCACCGAATTTCTTTAACGGCTTACCGTTCGTATCTTTACCTATCGCTGTTACATAAGCCCACCCGCTTTTAACATTCATGGTCACATTATGAAAAATAACCTTCTGGTTCATCTCTTTGACAACCGGCTTACGCAGAGCATCAAGCACCGCCTTGCGCTCGACGCTACCCGTTTTGGGCGTATACACCGGTTTTTGTTGTGGTTTCGCGACTGCGGTTTGCGAAAGCAACATCAAGCAGATAAATGTCATCCCTATTTTCATGCGGTCGTGTCTGCCTTTACTCTATGGCTATGATCTCCAAAAACGACTTCCTGGTAAACACCTGTCGCAATGAGTGTGGTCATTCGTCAAGCCATTTGGGATCAGATATGTCTTTATCGAAGTCCGCCTTGCTTCCGAAACCCATCTCTTGCACCCGGTCGAAATAGGGCGTGTAATCGAACTCTTCTTGTTCCCACGAACGAATATCCCAGAGAGTGTCGATCATCCATTGTAGCCATCGGGGCGGCGGGGGATATTTTCGGAAGTAAGCGATTCGCTCCGCTTCATCCAAGTTGGCAGACTCCCACCACCGCGCGAGCACCATCAGGTAGCCCTCGCCAGCTCCCATACGCCATTCGATGCTGTAGGGGTGACTATTCGGCGAGAACGTCCACGGCGGCGGCACATCGCCTATCTGGTGCGTCAGTCGTTCGATTTCACGTTGCATCCAATCTTGTTCAGAGTCGCTCATCAAAACACATTTTGGTTGCTGAGCACCCAACACTTACAAAGGCTCGACAGTAACCAAACCCCCTTCGGCAAATTGGATAACTAACTCTGCGCCGTCTAAAAGTGCAGTTCCGATTAGCGGACGATTGCCGGTAGCCAGAACATGGACTTTCTGTTCTGAATCATTCCATAGGATCGTCGCCTCGTGAACGGGAAGTAAAACCTGACTGCCGTCTGCGAGGCTTGCCGGGAAATCAAACTGGAAGGGTAAGCCCAACGCGACAACAGCAGGGGCGGGCAGACAAAGTGCGTCGGTGAAACCAGTGTCAACAACAAACTCGATAGATACAGAAGGGCGACCTTGCAGGGCAAAAGCGACGGAAAGCAAGGCGTGGCGATTTTCAACCCGACCCGTAGTCATGACTTCGTGGTTCGCTCCATAATACCGCCGAGAGAGGCGGCAACGTTATATCCGATGCGAATTGCAAACAGACGAGCGTTCGGATTGTCGCGGCGTAGACCATTCGCGGCATCAAAGCCGAGTTCGTCCACGGCAAATTTGCCCGTTTCTGCATCAATGACGACCATTTTACCGATGTTTTCCGGTGTCTCGACTTGAGAGCGGATTGAATCTTCGTATAGCGTTGTCGCTCGCCGCGCTATTTCCTCACGGCTTAAAAGTAACGTTTCCAATCTTTAATTCCTCAGACCGCTTTGTTATCCTTGTTATCCCATCGTACATGCTAACTCTATCACTCTGTGTTTCTTTGATTATACTGCTTGCCAAATACATCTTTGGCAAGCAGTATATTCCGCACCATTTACGCATTTGGTGAGAAATGAATGTCGCGTGCCGTGATCTCTGCCAACAGGTCGGACACAAACGCATCTAACGGCTTTGGACCCAGGTCGCCGCGCTCGCGCTGACGGACTGCGACGGTGCCGTTTTCGATGTCTCGGTCGCCGATCACGAGCATATAGGGCACCTTGGCGACCTGCGCCTCGGCGATCTTTTTGCCCGTTTTCTCCGACCGGGTATCCACGGTTGCGCGGACTCCGGCTTCGACCAGTCGCTTCTTGAAGCCCTCGCACCATTCGATGTGACGGTCCGCAATCGGGAGCAGACGCACTTGCTCCGGCGCGAGCCACGTCGGGAACGCCCCGGCGTAGTGCTCGATCAGGAACGCGATCATGCGCTCCATCGTGGACAGATAGCCGCGATGGATCATCACCGGGCGGTGCCCTTTCGAGTCCTCGCCGATATATTCCAGGGCGAACTGGTTCGGTAGATGGCGGTCCACCTGCACCGTGGAAACCGTCTCCTCGCGCCCGAGAACGTTGCGCAACTGGATATCCACCTTCGGTCCGTAGAACGCCGCCTCGCCGACACCCTCGTAGTACGGCATATCCAGTTCCGCGAACACTTCGCGCAGCTCGTTTTCCGCCTGTTCCCACAGCGCGGGGTTGTCCACGTACTTTTCCGTGTTCTTCGGGTCGTGGAGCGACAGACGATAGCGGTATTCCGTGACACCGAGTCGCCGGTACGCGTCCTCGATCATCAGTACGCTTTTCTTGATCTCGTCCTTGACCTGATCCTCGCGGCAGAAGATATGCGCGTCGGAAAGGGTCATGGCGCGGACGCGGCTCAGACCGGCGAGTTCACCCGCCTTTTCCCAGCGGAACATCGTGCCCAGCTCGGCGTAACGCACCGGCAGTTCGCGGTACGAACGCATTTCGTTCTTGAAGATCTGGATATGGTGCGGGCAGTTCATCGGGCGCAGGACGAACTCCTCGTTGTCGATCTTCATCACCGGGAACATGCCGTCTTTATAATGTTCCCAGTGCCCGGAAATCTCGTACAACTGCTTATGCGCTAAAACCGGCGTGTACACATGCTCGTAGCCATGGAGCAACTCCATATCCTGGATGAATCGCTCCAACGTTCGCCGGATCGCGGAACCGTTCGGGAGCCAGAGCGGCAGACCCGGACCGATAACATTCGACGTGGCGAAGATGCCGAGTTGCTTGCCGAGCACTTTATGGTCGCGCTTTTTCGCTTCCTCCAACCGTTCCAGATGCTCCGCCAACTGCGATTTCTTGTTGAACGCGACGCCGTAGATGCGCGTCAGTTGCGGGTTCTTTTCCGAACCGCGCCAGTACGCCCCGGCGATGCTCATCAATTTGAACGCGCCGATGCGCCCGGTACTTTCGATGTGCGGTCCCTTGCACAGGTCGGTAAAGTCGCCCTGCGTATAGAACGATATTTCCGATTCGTCCGGCAGGTCGTCAATCAGCGCGACTTTGAACGGCTGGCTCGTCGCCTCGAAATGCGCACGGGCTTCGGCACGCGACATGACCGTTTTCGTCAACGGAAGGTTCTCTTTGACGATACGCGCCATACGCTCTTCCAGTGCGGGCAGATCATCGGCGGTCAGGGGCTTGGCAAATTTGAAATCGTAGTAAAAGCCGTTTTCAATCACGGGACCGATCCCGAACTGGGTATCGGGAAACATCTCTTGCACGGCTTGCGCGAGGACATGCGCGGTGGTGTGCCGCATCCGGGAAACAAAATCGGACGGGGCGGATAGTTCGTCCTCTAACTGATCAGACATAAGTAAAATACTCCCACACAACAGGATAACTTCAGTATAGCGTGAGGGAGGCGGTTTGTGTAGAAATCATCTACAGGAGGATTCTCTTACTCTGACGCAAGCAGATGGGGGCAACCAAAAACTGTCCCATGATTTCCCGCTCAGAAGTAGGTAAGAAACCCTGCTTTACAGAACTATTTCGTGTCACGACGACGTGGTACCGATTCGATGTTTAGTAACAACCATTCTGATGCCGGACGATGGTTGGGGACCGATGATTCCGGCGCTATGAGGAGAAGGAAATATGTCAGTGGTGTTTGACGAACTTGTGGCTCGGTATAAAGCCGGAAGCATCATGTTTCCCGCACTGAAGCCGGTGACACTCGCACAATGGATTCTCGAATCCGGGCGGGGGACCTCCGGTCTTGCGACGATGCATCTGAACTTCGGCGGCCTGAAGTGGCGTTCGGAGATGGTCGGTTTTGCCACCCCCATTGAGCACAACGCTCACGATGGGATTGACTTTTACTGCAAATTTTCCAGCAGTAATGCCTTTATCGTGGGGTACTGGAAATTTCTTTCGCGTTCTCCCTATGATGGCTGGGAGGACCACGCCCATGACCCGGAGGCTTTCATTCGTTTCATTGGGGACATCTACACCCCGGCAGTCGGATACGCCGACCAGGTCATCGCGTTGATTCCCGAGGCGACCCAGCGACTCGCTCAGGCACCCAACATTCCGGTACCTCCTCCGGTGCCTCCGGTCGCGGGAACGCCGACCGTTATCGTGATTGATCCGGGGCATGGCGGAACCGTTGCGGTTGATGGAAGCAGTGCGAATAACGCCCGCTCTCCGTCCGGAGAGTTGGAAAAGAATTGGACTCTGGATGTGGCGAAACGGACACGAGTCGCCGTCCTGGCAAAGGCACTTTCGCTCGGAAAGAATGTCGAGGTGGTTTTGACGCGAGAAACCGACATCAATAAAGGGTTGACAGCACGCGCCAATGTCGCGAGAAGTAGAGCGGCAAAACTTTTCCTGAGCATTCATTTCAATGGTTTCAATGCACAGGTGCGCGGGCTTGAAACGTTGATCCACCCGATCAACGTAAACATCGGGCAGGATCGCACTTTTGCCCAGGCGGTTCAAACGGCGGTTTTAGGCGCGTTGCATCAAATAGACCCGACAACGCCAGGTTTGCCCAGCTATAACCGTGGGGTGAAGGAGCAGCGATTGGGTGTACTGAACGATGTGGCGTTGGGCAATACGGTGGCATCCCATCCCTGCCGTGCCTGTCTTGTTGAAATCGAGTTCATGGACACATCGGCTGTGGAGCAACTGTTTCGTCTAAGTGTCGCTGCGACGGCGGTGAACCGACAGAAGATCGCGGATGCCCTGGCGGATGCGTTGTTGACACAGGTGTAGATCTATTCTGCCTGCCCACAAAAATACAGGCAGATGACTCGTGTTTGTCGCTACTGCGGGGGAGAAGGCGCGGGCGATATTTCAGCGTCGCCCGTGTCCTTCGAGACAACCCGTTACAAAAAATAAAAAGTTTAAACGTTTAATGTTTTTGTATGGCGGATTTAAACGCTTTATGTTATAGTATCGCATGCCGATTTCCACATTACGCGACGTTGCGAGAGACTGTGGCGTATCCTCGGCGACCGTATCGAACGTGTTGAATAATACATCCCGCCCGGTACATGCCCGGACGCGAGCACGGGTTTTGGAAGCGGTCAAGCGGCTCAATTACTACCCCAACGCCATGGCGAGGGGCTTGCAGGGACAGCGCCTGCACATGATCGGGATACTTTTCGGGGTCATCGAGCCCGAAATCATCACCAACCCGTATGCCGCGCAGATCGTGAAAGGCATTTTCGCTGCCGCCGCAGATCAGGGCTACAACGTTGTTTTCTGGACCTCGCGCTGGAAGAGTGCGGAGGCGTCCGCAGCGGCATTACGTGACCGCCGCGTGGACGGCTATATCGTTCTCGCGCCGACGCTTGACTCGGACATTGTTGGCGGGGTGGCGTCCTACGGGATACCGCAGGTCGTTATTTCGTCCCGGTATGTTCCGGAAGGGGTGGCGTATGCAGATGTGGACAACCGCGCCGGACTGAGAATCGCCACTGAACACGTTATCGCACTCGGGCACACGCGGATCGCGCATATCGGCGGGGATGTCGGGCAACCGAGCGTCGCCGACCGGCGACAGGGTTTCTATGATGCCATGTTGAGCGCGAATCTTCCGGTCCCGCCGGGATACGACATTGATAGCTGGTACATGGTGGAGGAGTGCAAGCCGCAGGTTCGGGCGTTGCTACAACTGCCACGACGCCCTACCGCGATTGTGACCGGAAGTGACAATATCGCCGTCGGCATCCTGCAAGTCGCGCAGGAAATGGGGATTGCCGTTCCGGAACAGTTGTCCGTGACGGGGTTTGACGACATTCCGCCGGCGACGTTGGTTACGCCGCAACTGACGACCGTGCGCCAACCGTTGTCCGAAATCGGAGAACACGCGACGCAAATGCTGATTTCACGGATTGAGGAAACATCCCGCCCGCCCGAAAAATGGGTCGCGCAACCGGAACTCGTTATTCGCGGCTCCACGGGACCCGTGCCGAACGATATTCAATAGATGGTATGTTTGTCAGCGGATCACATTCCTATTGTTCGCAGACCAGACAGCGGTGAGGACGCCGCGAACATTTTTACTCAGGAAACCGACCTGTCGGTACGAAGCCGTACCCTTTGTCAGCATGTCGGAACGTCGCACCGCATCGCCCGCCGGATTCCGGTCGGCTCGCACTCTCACATAAGGAGCGTAATCTATGTACTCGTTAAATACCGACACCCGTCGCGCCTCAAGCGCATTCACTCTGATCGAACTGCTCGTGGTCATTGCCATCATCGCAATCCTCGCTGCGATACTGTTTCCTGTTTTCGCACAAGCCCGCGAGAAAGCGCGGCAGACCTCCTGCCTGTCGAACGAAAAGCAGATGGGAACCGCGATGTTGATGTACGTTCAGGACTTCGACGAACAGTTCCCGATGCTCCAGTGGTATGATCCCGCCGGTCAGCCGATCATTTGGAATTCGGCGATCTACCCTTATGTCAAAAACGGGCAGGGGAACACTGTCGGCGGAACGACCTATTATTATGGCACCGGCGGCGTGTGGAGCTGTCCCTCGTTCCCGTCGCTCCAGCCTGCGGAGTACGGGATCAACTGGACACTGTCTCGGAACGGTGACGGGACATGGGCTTCCACACAACCGGGTTTCAAACTGATCACCGTCGGACTGCCGGAGATTGACAGCCCCGCCGAGAAGATCATGATCCTGGAAAAGGGCGAAGCATATGTCGCGCCCGACGGGACGAGTTACGCCCAACCGCATTTCGACCCGTCGCAATGGAACTGGACCGACGGATTGGGCATGGTAAACGGTCAGCCTACGTTGGCGGCAACCCACCGTGAGTATCTGACAGACGTGGACGCGGGTAGCAACGCCGCCTTCGGCGGATGGGGAGCCAGCCCGGGCAATATGCCGCGCTTCCGCCACGCAAAAACCTGCAACGCCGTGTTTGTTGACGGTCACGTCAAAGCCGTCGTTCGGGGGCAGATGGACTGGTTCAGGAATATCTACATCAAAGGACCCCACGAGAGCCTGGGCGGTGCCCCGTACTAAGTCAGGAGCCATAATGACACACACCTATCGAATCCGAACCGGTGTTTGTATGGTCATCGTCTGTACGCTGACCATACTTGCCGGGTGTAACAAAAGTGCCGACACAGCAGGAACGGCGGCAACCGGAAATCGCCCTGCGACCGCCAGTACTACGCTCATGCCCGAACGGGCGCGGGAAATCGCCGCGCAAAACGCGCAGGGCGCGGAAGCCGACGCCAAAAAGCGGGCGGCGGCTATGGCGAAGTCAGCCCCGAAAAGCCCTTAGGACAGAAGGACACGGAAGGCAAGTCAGTTCGCACCTTCTGTGCCTGCGATAAATCAAGAACGCCCCTCACCGGAGAAATTCCGGTGAGGGGCGTTCGTGTCACTATTTCAGTCGCCGTCTGTTTCTATGGTTTGTCGTTCCGCAATCTTCTCCGCGAAGTTAGTGCCGCTTCTTAAACGAAATCCTCTACAAACAACCCGAACAATAACAGAATCACGTTCGGCGCGGATCTGTCCTGAATGCTGTCTACAACGCGACCGTGTCGGCGATAGCTTTCGAGGTTTGCGATTGCGTTTCGACCAGTTTGTAAAACTCGCCCTTTTTCGCCATCAGTTCGGCGTGCGTGCCGACTTCGGCGATCTTGCCTTTGTCCAACACGACCAACCGGTCGGCGTTGCGCAACGTCGAGAGGCGGTGCGCAATCGCGAATGTGGTGCGACCCTGGACCAGATTGCCAATCGCTTTCTGGATATTCTTCTCGGTTTCCACGTCCACCGACGAAGTCGCCTCGTCCAGGATCAGGATGCGCGGGTTGTGCAAAATGGCGCGGGCAATCGAGACGCGCTGACGCTCGCCGCCGGAGAGTTTGCCGCCCTTCTCACCGACCGACGTATCATAGCCGTCAGGCTTCGCGACGATGAAATCGTGGGCGCACGCACCTTTCGCGGCAGCGACTACTTCCTCGAACGACGCGCCGGGCTTTCCGTAGGCGATGTTTTCGGCAATCGTTCCGTTAAACAGGAACGGCTCCTGCAAAACGATGCCGATATGGCGACGCAGATCGTCCAACGCAATATCCTT
>JACMIS010000906.1 GCA_014381035.1 Armatimonadota bacterium | reverse complement strand
TTTCCCAAAGACGCCGCATTTCTGCGCAAGACCGGCACGCGCCTGAGCCGCTGGGGGGGCAACATCGCCACCACACACAACTGGAAACAGCGCATTCGCAACACGGGTGCGGACTGGTACTTTGAGAACTTCGGTGATGAGAGCACCATCGAGTGGGTCAAGATGGTACAGAGCGGCGGCTCCGCCGCTATGATCGGGATACCGATGGTGGACTGGACACCGAAGGCGGCAGGACTGCGTAGCTACAGTGTCCAGAAGTATGGAAAGCAACAAAAGGTAGATCCAGAGCGTCCCGATGCTGGAAACGGAGTACGTCTCGATGGTACGCCGATCCTGACGAACGACCCGAACGACGCCTATGTTCCCCTCCGTGATCGTCCCGCGCCGGGCGATCTACCGGGCACGATCTACCGCTCCGAGTGGATCGAACAGCTCAAAGCTGCCTTCGGTTCGTACCCCCATTTCTACGAGTTCGACAATGAGCCGGAAATCTGGGACGGTACGCATCGGGATATCCACCCCAAAAAGGTGAATTATGTCGAGATGCGCGATAAGTACCTGCAGATGGCACGGCTGATTCAATCCATCGATCCCAGTGCTAAAATCGCCGGACCGACCGTCTGTGGCTGGTGGTTCTACTGGAACAGTGCCGCCGGCGGTGCCGACAAGGCGGCGCATGGGGGTGTCGATTATCTCCCCTGGTGGCTTGGCGAGATCGCCGCCGCCGACCGCAAGAGCGGTAAGCGGACCCTTGATATCTTTGATATCCACGCCTACGGCGACTATGAAACAAACGGGGTATCCACCGCGGAGGGGGACGCCAGAAAGATCCGTTCGCCGCGCGGGATGTGGGACCCGACGTTCCCCAGCGAAGGCGGGATCGGAGCCAGTGGCAATGCCACATCGACCCAGCCGAATAAGAATATACCGGCGATCATTCCCCGGTTCCGCGCCATGGTCAACGCCATCTATCCGGGCACGCAGTTTGCCATCACGGAGTGGTGTTACTGGAATGACAACGGTGTGGTTGAATCGTTGGCAGAAGCAGATAGCTACGGCGTCTTCGGCCGGGAAAAGGTGGACATCGCAACGCGATTTATCGCGCCGCAACCGGACACGCTGGGCAGTCTGGCGCTGGAGATGTACAAGGATTTCGCACCGCTTTCGGTGGAGGTTAAGACCAGTCTCAGTCTCGACCTGCTCACCAGCTACGCCTCCGTTACCGGGGATGGTCGTCGGATGACGGTGATGGTGATCAATAAGGACCCGAAGCGTGCCGTGACCGCTAAAATCAAAACCGTTGGTTTCCAGCCGACACAGATGGTCGCACACAAACGTATCGGGGACGCGAAGACGATCACCACTTCCGCGCCACTCAAGCCACAGGATTCCTGCACCTTCCCGCCCTATTCGCAGACGCTCTTAGTCCTGAACGGGAAAGCCGCGCCGGGAACTGTGAACTGGTCCGTCTCCCCCGACGCTCTGATGATGATCACTGGAGCGCGGGCGACCCTGCCGATCCATGTAAGCACTCCCAAAGGCAGTCTCAAGATTGTTGGTATCCAGGCCGAGCGTGGCATTTCGATGACGGCAAGCCCTTCGCCGGTTACACCGGGCAAGCCAGGGGCAATCCGGGTCGTTGCTGGGAACAAACCCGGATTCTACCGCTTCACTGTCACCGCGAAGACACCCTCCGGACAGAACGAGACGCAATCGGGCTGGATCGTGATCGGCGTTCCCAACTCGCTCCCCGCAAAACAAAGTCGCTAACTCCGCTCTATGAATCCGATATTTCACTTCATACTGTTTGGATCAGTGCTATCCGCACTGACAGGGGTCGAGTTCACCGTAGGTGACCCGACTAAAGACACGCGCTCTCCTCTCCCGTCGCGAGAAACCCTTTCGCTGGATCAGGGGTGGCGGTTCCATTTGGGAGATATCCTGCCCACCGACTTCAAAGCGAATGGTGATGAGGCCGAAGGCGGTGCCAAAGGAGGAGCAGCCTGGGGTGCGGCAGCACCGCAGCTCGATGACAGGGAATGGAGGACACTTGATCTGCCTCATGACTGGGTGATCGAGCAGCCGTTCGATTCCAACGCCGTCCGCAATCAGGGGTATCGTCTGCGGGGAATCGGATGGTATCGCCGCCAATTCAAACTCGACCCCTCTGACTGTGGCAAGCATCTGGAGTTGCAGTTTGATGGTGTGTCTACGCACTGCACCGTCTGGTTCAACGGCACACCGGTACATCGTAACGGGTGTGGGTATAGCTCATTCTCTATCGATCTTACGCCATTTGCCCGATACAGCGAGGATTTGAACATGATTGCAGTTCGGGTGGACACCAACGACATGGAGGGCTGGTGGTACGAGGAGGGCGGCATCTATCGCCATACCTGGCTGGTCAAGCGCAGTCCCGTTCATATAGTCACGGATGGTGTCTACGCCAATCCGGTGTGGTCGGCGAATCGGTCCTGGAAAATCCCTATCGAGGTGACACTGGAAAACTCCGGAAATGCATCGTCCACCGCTAACGTGGCGGTTACCCTTGCTGATCCAAACGGTAAAAAGATTGCAGAAGGTCGTGCCGTAGCAACCCTATCCCCTGGGGTCAAACGGTGGTAAAGCTCTCGATACCGGTCGCGTCCCCACAAATCAGGTCGATAGACAAGCCAAATTTGTATTCGGTGAAGACCAGGGTTGTGAGTGGGGGCGAGACCGATGAGGTGACTACCCATTGCGGTTTTCGCACCATCCGCTTTGACGCGTCAAAGGTTTTTTTCCTGAATGACAAACCCACCCGGCTACAGGGCGTCTGTGACCATCAGGACCATGCGGGCGTCGGCGTGACCGTCCCCGATGCGCTGTGGGATTTCCGTCTTCGCAAACTGAAGGAGATACTGCTGGATATGCCCCTCACCGCAGGCAGCGTGGATGACCGAATACCCGTCCCGAAGTTTGCTACGAACCTTCTCGGTAAACTCACCCGCGACAAAGGTTGTCTATCCGCGAAGCTATCAGCGCGACTCCTGACATCACGCAAAAAGCCCTTCGAATAAATCGCTTCACCGTTGCACCCTGCCTGATCCGTCACCTGAGACTAATGCTTCCACTTCCGCGACGCTGACCAGGTTGTAGTCGCCGGCGATAGAGTGTTTGAGGCAGGATGCCGCCGCCGCGAACTCGACAGTTTCCTGCGGCTTTTTGCCGTTTACGACCCCGAAGATGATGCCCGCTGTGAACGCGTCGCCGCCGCCCACGCGGTCTACGATGTAGTCTATGTCGTATTGGCGCGAAACGTGCGCGGTGCCGTCGAGGTAAAACATACCGCCCCACCCGTTCCGGCTCGCCGAATGTTGCACCCGACGCGTCATGGCAACGCCGGTCAAGCCGAAACGCTTCGTTAGTTTTTCGGCGACCTCGGCTTGCTTCTTTTCAGGATCGGTTTTTTTCGAGCGAATGTCGAACAGGGTTTCGGCGTCATGATCACTGACCACGCCGTAACTGGCGAGTGCCAGAAGTTCCGCCAGCACCCTTCCAGCCTCTTTCGTGCCCCAAAGTTTCCGGCGGTAGTTGAGATCTAAAAATGTCGCGACGCCGACCTCTTTCGCGATAGTGAGGGCGTCGTGCATGGAGACGCGGCAATTTTCCGATAATGCGGGGGTGATCCCGGTGACGTGCAGAACCGTCGCGCCGCCGAGGATGGACCGCCAGTCCCATTCGCTGGGGTCGGCATCCGCAATCGCGCTGTTTTTGCGGTCATAGATAACGGTCGAACCGCGTTGCGCCGCGCCGCGCTCGACATAATACACTCCTACGCGCTCCCCCCCGCGCCGGATCTGGGCGGTGCTGACGCCCAGCCCGCGTATCTCCGTGATACACACCTCGGCGACATCGTTCTCGGGCAACTTCGTGACGAACGCAGACGGGACACCGAGACGGGCAAGCGAGACCGCGACATTCAGTTCCGCGCCACCGAATGTCATGTCGAGAGTTCGGGTCTGCAACAGGCGGGAGTAATCTGGGGGTGAGAGGCGAAGCATGACTTCGCCGAAGGTAACAACACGTTTCACAAAGGTAGCGGTTCGTGGCACGGTATGAGAAATCCTGCTTTTCGTTCGTCTCCCGTCCGAATCAAGCCACCGCACTGTATGTTTAGACAGTCATTTTTTTGGGGACAGATACTTTTGAGGTACAAAGCGATGAACGAACTAACGATGGCGTTGGACGAACTCGACCGCCGTCCGTCGGGAGACAGGACGGGTTATTCTCCGCAGCAAGATCAGGCGAAAAATCTGCCGCCAGCCAGCGTGCAAAAACTGGTCGCCACGTTGCATTCGCAGGGGGGCGATATGGCGCGGATCGCGTCGGTGATCGAAATCCTGGCGAGTAGCAGCGGTCCGCCTGAGACGAATCCACCCCGGTACACGTCTCCCACCGGCAACGTCCGGATGCCAGGAAGCCGGAGCGATATGCGTACTCTGACCGCTGGGAACGGCGTGATGACCGGGACCGGCACGTAAGCGAAAGGAACCCTTATGATCGTAACCAGACGCGAAGACATCCCCGCGGACACGAACACAACCACGGTCGGGAGGGACGGCAAAACCCTCGCCATTCCCGCTGATGATGTTCGTGTCGCCAGCGAGGGCCGTGATGAAAACGGCATGACCCGCGACGATATTTTCAATCAACTGGAAGATGAAACGCATGTGATAACGAGCGGGCGCGGCTCTCGCCTGCCGCTAACCGATAGCGATGGCGGGACCGCTCCGAGCGGCTACAGTGCTGGCATATCCAGTGGCAGCGGTGCGGATTAGTGAAGGGGTGGTCAGTGCCTCCTGGTCACTGACCACCAACGATTACCCGCCAATCGTCTGATACGGCTTATTTTTCAAGCCGTCGTGCTCGTGCTCGAGATCGTCGGAGATGGTGCCTTGCGGTTCCTGCCTCAAACTGGCGGGTACTTCCTGACCGGGCATGCCCTTTGCCGGTGTTTGACCGCCGTCAGCGAGCCAGAGCGCACCCGTCACATACGACGCTTCATCAGAAGCGAGGAACGCGTACACGTTCGCTATCTCTTCCGGGGTGCCGCGCCGACCAAGGACGGTAGACTCCACGGTCTGCTTCTCCATTTTGGCGGTCATCGGACCGGTCTCCTTGTGTGTCCACGCTGTATCAATCGGACCGGGACAGACACAGTTTGCACGGACGCCGTGCTTGCCCTGCTCGACGGCGACGCCCATCATGAACGCATGGTTGAACGCCTTGGTACCGCCGTAGGGTGTGTTCATCGCCAGACCGTTGTATCCCGATTCCGAGCCTGCCGTAACGATGTTCCCCCGCGTTTTCTGCAGGTGTGGGATCGCGAAGTGGGTCATCAGAAATGTCGAACGCAGGTTAGAGCGTAGTGTTTCATCGAATACCTGGATGGGATACTTGTCCACTTCGGCGATAGCGAGGAACACCCCGGCGTTGTTGATAAGAATGTCCAATTTGCCGAAATGGTCAATCGTCATCTGGACGCACTCCTTCGCCCCGCCCTCCGTCGCGATATCGCCTTTGTGTCCGATGGCGTCATAACCGTTGGACTTCAGCGCGTCCACGACATCATCCACGGGGTCATCCGGTAGCCCACAGACCATGACCTTTGCCCCTTCCAGACCAAACTTATGGCAAATCGCTTCGCCGATACCTGTCGCGCCACCAGTAACGATGGCGACTTTTCCTTCGAGTCTTTTCATTCTTGTCTCCTTCTGCAAGTGTATGGGTTACTGGGGAGAAAAATGACGTTTTTCTCTCTTCGAAACTATTTCCTCTCCCCCGTAACCGATCCCCTTTTCAACCTACTTCGTTTTTGTCGGCTCTACTATCCCCGGCATTTTGTCACCATCCAGTACCACCGGCTTGGCGTCGTCCACTTTGATGCGCATGAGCAGGTACGGCGGCTTGCGCAACTCTTTGCCCTCATGATAGTTCGGCTGTCGGTGTAACTGGTTCGTTATCATGTACAAATAACCGTCGCGACCGAGATCGAGCGTGTCCGGCCAGAGCAGGCGGTCGTCCTGAACCAGCGTCTCAATCACGCCGTCCGTGCCGCGCCGAGTGATGGCTTGCTTCTCCCAGTCGGTGATGTAGATGCGGCCTTCCGTATCTTCTTCCAGACCATCGGCGACGCCCTTTTCACCAAGATCCTCCACCATGCGGTTCACCGATTCATCCGAGACGCCGGTGTCTGCGAGAGCCGCTGTTTTCACACGGTATAGTTTCCGCGACGAAAGTGGCGTGTAATACAGGAACTCGCCGTCCGGGCTGAGGGCTATACCGTCGGAAGCTATGCGGACGGGCGACTTCACACCGGGTTTCGGGCGCAGATATAGCGGTCCGGTTTCGGGCTTGCCGATGAACTGCGGGTCGGCTTGCGTCGAGGAGTGTCCCGAAAGACGTCGCCAGGATTTCCCCGATTTTAAGTCCACGCAGATTATTCCGTTTGGCGAAGTGGCTCCGCTATCGGTGATATAGGCGATTCCGTCCCCTTCGCCGCGCCGACCGTCAATCCGCAAATCGTTCAGATAGGTGCCCTCGGGAGCAACACTCGCGGGCAACAGAATCGTCTTCGTAATGGAGTTAGTTTTGGTGTCAATACAGACCAATTTGGGAGAGAAAGGTGCAACCGGCTTCATTTCTACCGTGCCCGTATCGAGTAGCCAAAGCCGGTCTTTCGCGTCGGTGATCAACCCTTGCAGCGAAACCAGATTGTTTCCCGGATCGTTCTTATGCCCCATCTGAAACGCGCCGGATGACGGATAAGGAACTTCCTTGCCATCCTTGATTTCCGCGAGCGTCCACTCACCCTTGTCGGTCCACCGCGGATACGACGCAAACTTGCGCCCGTCGGATGTCACCGCGATACCAACCGGCATGATCGTTTCAAAGCGGTGGACGATTTCCAGTTTCGGCGCACGCACTTTCCCCGCCGCAAGAGGTTCGACAAGAATCGGCTTCGCATTGGAGACGGCTTTGCCGGTCTCTTTTTTCGCGGGTTTGAATTTCGGAGGCGTCGCTTTTTTCGGGGGTATCGCCGGGGGAGCCGCCAACGCGGTACAACCCCATAGACTAACGATCAAAGCACGCGCAGTCACGCTGACGAATCTATGCATCTTTCTTTTCTCCTCGTAATATATTTATGGGGCGTCGTCCCGCCCGTGCGCTTGTGATGGCGGATAGGTCGCCTCGACAGCAGTGAATGCTTCCAGAATGCGATACGTATGTGCCGCGTCTTTAGGCACCATCCACGAGTCGCCGCTCTCGAGCGTCACCGTCTGCCCCTCGGATAGCAGTTCGGCACGACCGGAGATCACGTATCCGATGGTCTCGTAGTCGCGTGCTATCTGCGGCTTGTCCTCACCGGGTTGCTCATCTTTCCACAAACGCATCGAAATGTTCTTGCCGGAGGCAAGGTAGTATTGCCCCATGTCGCCCTTTGGTGAATGTGCGGATTGCACTTTCACGATGCTCGTATCGCCCATATGATTGCCTTCCATGCCAAGAACCGGGCAGGAGAATATCCTGCCCGGTCCCTGATTGTCGACTGACTATATCCGGCTACCGGAGGTGGTTGTCGTACCGGTCGTGTTGTAGACAGTGGTGTCCTCCCGGTCGAGTTCCTCCACATCTACGTCGGTGCGGCGCACCGTATCGGACACGGTTTCCGTGCGGTCGGTCGCTGTCTTGCCGATGGTGACTTCCTCGACGATGCGTGCTTCCTTAGCAACCACCGGTACTTCGGAGCGTTCACGAAGTTCGATGTTAGTTTCCTGGAAGGCATTGTTCAGGTCCGCCGATGTCGCGGAACGGTTGACCGCATGGCGATCCACTGTGACATGCTCTTCATGGAGATTAACGGACTCCGTGACCGGCGTTTCAATGACGCGAGTGTGGATGCGCGCGCCGCCACCTTCCACGGCACGCTTGCCAACGGCAAGGTGTTCCTCGACGACCGGCACCGAAACCGTCTCGCCGGCGTTCACGGTGCGATTCGTGCTTGCCATCGGCGCAGTCGCGGTGGCAGTGTTGTAGGTCGTGTCTGTGGACGTGTTCGGAGTGGTGAACGACGAGTAGCGAGTACGCTCCTCCTCGATCTGCGACGGCGTATACGCAGGCAGTTTCTCGTCGTATTTGGTGAAGCCGGTGGATTTGAAATACTCTGCCCGCGTGTCCATGTCTACCGGATTGTGTCGGTTGAGAATATCCGTCGCTTCGCTAGCACGCATATCGTCGGCGTGAATCGTGACCAACGTGCCACCACGGCGGATGCCTTCCGCGTAGTAACCGGCTTCATGCTCGGGAACCCCAAGCCCGGTCAAGCCACCGAGGATACCACCGGCCGTAGCACCGAGTGCCGCTCCACCCAGGAACGCCGACAGCGGTCCGATGGCAGCGATGGGTCCGATGCCTGGAATCAATGCGAGAGCGACGGTCGCAGCGAGTGCCGTCAAACCACCGTACATCCCGCCTTTTACAGCTCCTTTAACCGCATCGCCACCGGCTTGCGAAACATTCACCCCATTGTGATCGCCGTCGTGGGTTCCGAACTCGCCAGAAGCATTGTTCGCTACTACCGAGATGTCGTCGCGGTTGAAACCCGCAGAGATCAGGTCGTTCACGGCAGATTGCGCATGAGCGAACGTGTCAAACAGTCCAACAATGGTTTTAGCCATTTTCTTGTTCTCCAATGTAAGTGTCGTGTGTTTTTTGGTTCAGGCTTGCGTTGATAGCAAGTCATTCGGTGACGTTAACGGTTCGATTCGAACCGACTCCCGTCGAATTGTCGTTGTCTGCGGGGTGACGGTTTCGCTACGTGTCAACAGGATGTGCAGTTCTTCCGTGATGCGCATCCGTTTCTCTGTCACCACCACTTCCTCGAAAATCGGAATAATCAGCTTGTCCCCCTCCCGTCTCGATTCGGGGACGGCTTCTCCCGGCTCCAATAGTCGGTTGATTGCGATCCTATCTACGGTGGCTGCCTCACGTATGGTCGGCTCCTCGATTGTCGCCTCTTCCATAACCACGGATTTGACGATGCGTACTCCGCCGCTTTCCACAACCCCCTTGTGAACACGGAGCGTTTCCTCCACGACGGGGACAACCCTCCCATCACCCGCGACCGACCGCGTTGCTTCGTTCGTGCCGGGTGTCAGAACTACGGTTTCGGTCATTGCTGTGTCCCCTGCTGGTTTGTTGCCGGTCCGGGAGGGGCGATAAAGTTTTGTCCGGCGGAGGAAGTGCCGCGCATCGGTGACGCCACCGGGCTGGGCGACAATACGGCTCCCGGCACCGGAAGCGACGACGATCCTGAC
>JACMIS010000905.1 GCA_014381035.1 Armatimonadota bacterium | reverse complement strand
TTTACGAACCTGCCCGCCGGTACGAACATCGTGACCCGCGAACTGACGCCGGAACAGCAGTTCGACTGGACGGGGGTCTTGAACTACAATGGTCTTTTCGCCGGCGGCTTCTACAGCGTCCAGATGACCCGAACCGACGGCTCCGACACGGGAGTCGAGGCGGGGCATCCTCTCGCTACACCAGGTCCCGGTGCCTGGTCGAACCTCACCCGTGGCGGCGGCGAGGACGTGGTCAGCGTCGGGCTGATTCCCTTCCGCCCCGAGTTCGAAGAGGTCGGTTTTCCGAGCGTAGGGTTCTTTATCAACATTTCCGGCTTCGAGATCGCGGCACCCGCCCCTGCCCGCATCGCCTCCCTGCAACTGACCACGAACACCGCCGTCGGGGGGACCAGCCTGACCGGAACCATTACCATGACGGACATCGTCCCGGAAGACACAGTCATTCCGGTCTACGCGAACGCCGTGTATGTCCAGGCACCGGTAACGGTCACCGTCCCGGCGGGAGCACATAGCGTGTCTTTCCCGATCACTACCAGCGCGAGCGACCTGAATCGTTCCATTCCCATTCAAGCAACATACGCCGGTAAGACCGTGCAACAGTTCCTGGTCGTCACGCCGTCCGTATCTGTGCTGACCGCAATAAACTTGTCTACGAACAGCGTCCGAGGCGGCACAGGTCTACGCGGGGTTATCACGCTAAGTGGTCCTTTCGGACAAGACCGCACCGTCACGATTGCCAACAGCTCGAACAGCTCCGTGGTACAAACACCGACGACCGTCACGGTTCCTGCGGGTGCCCAGTTCGCCTCCTTCCCGATCACGACTAGCGCGGTCAGCAGAAACCAGCCCGTCGTGATCCGGGCGACATTCGCCGGTAAAACTCTCGAACAAACGTTGACGGTCACCCGGCGACGATAACCCGCCCTTGTCCCGGCAAACGCCGGTACAGGTAAACAGGAGGGGGAGGCGGATCGCACAGCGCGGTTCGTCTTTCCCTTTTTTGCGGTGATTTGTGGGGCGACCAATGTCAGACGGGCAAGCAAAACCTGGTCGGTGTGCCGTATAACAGCCTATGCAAATCACCGTTCTGGACGCCAAGCCGCTCGACGACGGCGATCTTGACTGGGCACCACTCCGTGCGATGGGGCAGGTCACGCTCCACTCCGGCACGAGCACGGAAGAGCTTGCCGCGCGCATCGGCGACGCTGACGTACTCTATACAAACAAAGTCCCGCTACGCGCCACCGTGTTCGACGCCGCGCCGCGACTGAAACTCATTTCCGTGCTAGCGACGGGCTACGACATCATAGATATATCCGCCGCGCGCGCACACGGCGTCACGGTCTGCAACGTTCCCGCGTATAGCACGGCTTCCACAGCGCAAACGACCATCGCTCTCTTGCTGGAACTATGTCATCGCGCCGGGGCGCACTCCGATGCCGTCCACGCCGGGGAATGGTCGCGGTCGCCGACGTTTTCGTTCTGGAAGCACCCGCTCACGGATCTGGGTGGGAAAACGTTACTCATTGTCGGGTTGGGTGCCATCGGACGACGCGTCGCGACCATCGCCGGTGCGCTCGGCATGAAGATAATCGCTGCACAGTTGCCGGGGCGCGAAGCTGCAGCGCACAGTGAATTCGCACGACTTCCGCTGGACGAAGCACTTCCCGTCGCCGATGTCGTTTCGCTCCACTGCCCGATGACGCCGCAAACGCGCGGCTTGATAGATGCCGAACGACTGGCGAAATTCAGGACGGGAGCACTCCTCATCAACGCGGCACGCGGACCGATTGTGGACGACCTCGCGGTGCGGGCGGCACTCGAAACCGGAAGACTCGCCGGTTTCGCCGCCGACGTGTTAGCGAGCGAACCGCCCCCCGCCGACCACCCGCTTTTCGGTGCACCGAACTGCATCCTGACGCCGCACATCGCGTGGGCGACGCCCGACAGCCGCCGCCGCAACCTCGAAATCAGCGTGCAAAACCTGCGTGCATTTCTCGATGGCACCCCACAAAACGTGGTCAGTTAAGCAGACCCGAATACCGCAGATCCAACGGTGCGATTCGGCCACGGACTCTGAAGGGTTCCGGTGGAAGCCTTCGGCTGTAGACGCTTCGCGTCACCGGGGGCGAAAGCCTTCCGCAAAAGACCGCTCCGGCATAGTATCTCACCAGACGGGGAATACACGTTATAATGGAAGCGAGATTTTCACCCACCCATGGCGGTATACAAAGCAAATGCCATCGTCCTGCGCCGCATCCCACTGGGCGAGACGGATAAGATCATTACCCTGATGACCCGCGAGGGCGGCAAGTATAATGCCGTCGCGAAAGGGTCGCGCAAAACCACGTCGCGCCTCGCCGGTGCCGCCGAACCGCTGATGTTTCTGCGTGCCGCGCTCGCCGAGGGTATGAACTTGGACGTGCTGACGCAGTGCGACATTCGCGAGTCGTTCGCCATCCTGCGCGGCGACTTCGGCTTGTATCTGCGGGCGACGTATGTGTGCGAACTGCTGGACAAAACCACGCCCGAACGCGATACGGTGTCCGCGCCGGAAGCGTTCGACTTGCTGTTATCCACGCTGTATATCCTGCAACGCGCCGTGGACCCGGACGCCACCGTACACGCGTATGAGTTACAACTGATGGCGCAGATCGGCTACGAACCGCAATTGACCGAGTGTATCCGTTGCGAGCGGTTGTTCGACGAGACCGACGTTTGCACCGTTGCGTATGCTCCGGCGCGGGGCGGCGCGCTCTGCGACGTTTGCGCGAGCACCGTCAAGGATGAAAACTTTCCTCTGTCGGCAATCGCACGAGCGACGATGGTCGCCCTGCGCGGCGAGGACAACGCCCGTACTCTCGCC
Source organism: Armatimonadota bacterium (assembly GCA_014381035.1). The sequence continues at coordinate 872 of JACMIS010000905.1, read as the reverse complement.
GCGTTTGCATTGCCGGACGGCGAGCCGCGTGCCGAGATCGCCCGCGCTCTGCGTTCTCACTTACGCTACCGTCTGGAACGCGATGTACGCTCCACGGCATTTTTAGACGCCCTGCGAATCGGCGCGATGGATGACATCGAATCACTGATGAACCCGCCTATGGGATCTGATAGAGGCACCGACTGACCGGGACTCCTCATTCGTTTTGCCCCTGTGCGATTGCCGCTTTTCTCTCTCCAAACACCTGCTTACTTTATCGTTTCGTGCCTGGATTATTCTTTTTCGGTTTACCCTTGCGCTCTGACGAACATTAGGTATAATGTAACCACGAGTTGACTAATACGTATAACTAATAGGTATAATGCGATGAAGCAGGAGATACAACGATGGTAACAATGGGGGATGTCGCCGCACGGGCAGGCGTTTCGCAGGCTACCGTTTCCTTTGTTCTGGGGGGGCGGGCGGATCGCCAGAAGATCTCCCGTGAAACGCGGGATCGCGTCATGAAGGCGGCGGGCGAACTCGCCTACCAACGGAATCAGTTGGCGCGTGCAATGGTCACGGGGAAGAGCCGGATTATCGGTGTCTTGACGACACAACAATCGGTAGACAATATTGTCCGTATACTCACAGGTGCCATGGAGGTTGCCAGTGAGAACGACTATCTTCTCAAGGTAGTTCACCTTTCCTACAGCGGAGTAGATGAAGCCACCATTGCGCGGTGTCTGGAATGGCGACTTGCTGGTGCCATAGTGGTCGGTTTCAGCGAGGAAACGCATTGCCGACTCAACGACGCCTTGCGCGAAAACAGTATCCCGGTCGCTCTCGTTGACAACGTCCCGCCACTGGACTGGGGAATCCGCATAAGTTCG
>JACMIS010000904.1 GCA_014381035.1 Armatimonadota bacterium | reverse complement strand
TGCACAGCCGGTTACGACGAGAAGGATTCTCACTCCTTCAGTATGCAGAGCAACATGGAGGGATACTCCCACCGAAGACAGGGAATATGCATATTTACGCCTATATTCCCCGCGCGAAGTCGCCCGAGGGAGACAGTAGCAGTGATAAACCGCTTGCATGGTGCGGTGAGCTGAGCGGTTTACGACTAGAATACATCGCGCATCCGGAACAGGTGGTAGTTGCTTACTCGCCAAGACCAATCGGTTCGTATTACGGCGTCTTGTTTTTGAATGGTGTCAGTTATTCGCGCGAGAAACCGGAATTGGATCGACTGCTCCGCGAACGTCCTGCTCTGATCGCACCCGCGAAACGGGAAAAGGCAAAGCGCGACGCGGAAAATAACGTGTCAGAACCTCACTTTTAGCCGGGACTGTTCGATATGCGTCTGATCATATCCTTGGTAAGTTGCGTTTTGAGCCCTGAAACGCGCGTAACGGAACCGTGAGATTCACGTTACAATGGACACGGACAACGAGGATGTTTATGCCACCAAGCCCCAACACGAACCGGAATATACTTGCCCTGCTCGGTTTCGTTGCCACGATATTTATCGGGTACACGCTTGTATATGTTTCAGTCGGCGACCCTGCGTGTCTTCGCTTCGCATTCGCACTGTCTGGCGTGCTTACGGTTGCGGCTTTGCAACAGCTACCCTGGCTTCGAAACGCGATTATGGATGGCACATTCGGCAACGTGGTCGCTTGTACTTTGATCACGACAATGTTGTGCGCCGTGCTCTACCCTGTGCTTATCAAGGCACCGACTCGCTCCAATCGTCATTCACCGAGCAGTCGTTTGAAAATGATCGAGATTGCCCTGCGCGCCTACGAACAAGACTATGATTCATTCCCTTCCGGTAATCGTATCGAAGTCGAAGCCGCGCTCTCCTCGTATCTACCGGATCATTTTGCCCGGAGTAAAGTCGGCGAAACCCGGTTCGACATGTGGCAATCGTCACCCGATTCCAGTCAATCACGCTTTGTCGTAAACCGCGCCATTTTGGGCAAGCCCTTCGAGGTCTTCTCAACGACGGCGGACAACACCGTTTTTGCCTTTTCCCCAACACTTAAATTTGACGAGCGAACAAAAACTTACCGGCGTCTCGTTGCTTTCGGAGACGGGGTAACATTCATAGACGAAACTCTTTTCCAGCAGCTGCGCACCGAAACACAACGTCGGGCAGAAAACTGGGAACGATTCCATGTTCCGGCAAACAAACCGACTCCATGACCGAAAGATTATTTCACCTGACTCATTTTGGCTGGAACCTGCTTTCCGCATTCTTCCTGGCAACGTGCGGAGTTGCCGGCTGGCTACTCTGGGAGGGTGAGGGATCAGCGGCGATTCGATTCGCGTTTGCGTTTTGCGGCGTAGTGGGTCTTTTCGCGGACTCCAAAGGTGGTGGATTTCGTTACATCCGGAATAATCTGATGGTTTTCGCGAATCGGTACCAGTCATGGATTTTCGGCTTGTTGATCGTCGGATTCTTGGCGAGTATCCTTATGCCCTCTTTCAATGCAGGAAATGAAAAAGCGCGTGCGAGTTCCTCTTTATCCGCTCTGCAAAGGTACGGGATTGCTCTCTCCGGGTATGCGCGAGACAACAATGGTTTCTTGCCAGAGAGACTCGGGTCGGCAAAGATGTACCTCCAACTGGTACCCTATTTCGACACAAAATGGAACGATCCACCCTCAAACATTGATCCGGCGTCGGGCAAACCTTTCCTCTGGCGGCGTAGCTTGGGCGGTTTGCGTATTGCCGATCTAAAAACTCCCGAAAAAGTCATACTCGCCTATTCACAGCCTTATAAAAATCTGAGTCACTGCCGCTCTGTGTTATTTCTGGATGGACACGTCAAGCAATATTCGGTGTCCGCTTTTTGGCAGGTTTGGCGGGAGCAACCCGAAATGCCGTGGGATACCAAGCCGGGCAAAGTAAAAGCGCAACCGGTACACTGACTCGGTATGAAACTTGACGAAATTAATGTGCGCGAATACGCCGAATCACTGGTCGCTCAGGTTCGCGCCGGTGACGAGGAGATGGCGTCGCGCCTCGATTTTAGCGAACGATCCGTCTGGGCACTGGAAGCATTGATCCGCCTGTCCGATGAAAAGTTTGCTGACCCCGCAACGCCCGCCGCAGGCAAGGAACTGACCGTTTTTTATGCCGGATGCTATCTCGGCGAAACCCTGAGCAGGAATCTTTCCGGTGTGTGGCGTTTCGCGGACGATTACACGCAGTCATCGGTTGTTTTCCCGTTTGGTGATGGCGGTTTGCAGGTATTTCCGTTCCAAAAGTTAATTAAGCGCGTAACGGATGGTGTGAAGGGAAACGACCTGGTTGACTATTTCGAGGGGCTTCAAAAACAACTTGCCACGGCTTAGCATTGCGTTCTGTACCGGACTCTTAGCGGCTAACATTGCACTTGCACAAACTGACCTGGCGGATACGGCGACCGCGAATATCGCGAACGCGGTGAAAAAATCCGGCGTACGGAACACACAATACGACTTCTACGCACGCCCCCCCTACCGCACCGATGTCCCCAAGCCCGATGCGGTGCTCGGTTACCCAATCGGTTCATGGCACACCACCTACCGTGACCAGGAACGCACCCTTCTTTCTATCACAGGCGCGGCATCGGACCGGACCCGCGTCTGGGAATATGGCAAGTCCGTTGAGGGACGCCCCCTGCGACTGATCGCCGTATCGTCGCCTCGAAACATTGCTCGCCTCGAAGAGATACGAACGGCGAACCTGCGCCTCGCGGACGTGCGCAATCTGTCCCCCGTCGATGCGGAAAGCCTCACGAAAACGACGCCCGCGATTGTCTGGATCAACCATTGCATCCACGGCTCCGAAACCGCATCGTTCGAAACGGTGATGGCGACGTTGTATACGCTCGCGGCGAGCGAGTCGCCGGAAATAACGGGGGTTCTGGACAACGCTGTGATTATTCTCAACCCGGTGTTCAACCCGGACGGTCACGAACGGTTCGTGGTGTCGTTTAATGCGTTCGCGACCGGAAGCGCGGAGTCCTGGGCGTTCGAGAACGAAACTCCTTGGGCTATGCAGGGACGGTTCAATCATAACCGGTTCGACATGAACCGCGACAAGATCGCGCAGTCGCAACCGGAAACGCGACAGGAGACCCGCGAGTTTCTGCGCTGGCTGCCGCATATTTTCGTGGATCAGCACGGGCAACCGGAAACGTACTTTTTTCCGCCGAACGCGCAGGCGACGAATCCGCATGTCGACCGCGCCCGCATGGAAAAATGGACCGCGATGATCGGCAAAGCAAACGGTGCGGCATTCGATAAAAACGGCTGGTCGTATGTTAATCGGGAAACCTACGACCTGTTCTATCCCGGCTATCTCGACTCGTTCGCGTCGCTCTGCGGGGCGATTGGGATGACCTACGAGACCGATGGTGGGGGAAACCTTGTCACTAAAAAGGGGGACGGCACGCTCACCACACTCCGCGACGCCGTAGCGCATCATTTTGAAGCGGCGATTGCGACTGCCCGGTCCGCCGCATCCAACCGGGAAGCACTGGTTCGCGACTTCGCCGCGTTCCGGCGTTCTGCAGTAGGACAAACGGGTCAGGTCGTAATTTCATCGAATCGTGACCCGAAACGCGCCGAGGAACTGGTTGCGCTTTTGCTACGCCTCGGAATCGAAGTGAAAACACTGACTGCGCCTTTCAAAACGGCATCGGCTCGCCCCTACGAATCAAACGGCACAAAACCCGTTCCGCAATCGTTCCCGACGGGATCCCTGGTGATCGACTACGCACAACCGCAAGGGCATCTCGCCCGCGCCTTGCTCGAACGCGATACGGCGATGGAGTCGGAATTCGTAAAGGCACAGGTCGCGAAGCGCAAGATCAACGAAAACCGCAACGAAAATGAGTCCACGGAAGAGTACGAGTTCTACGACACAACCGCATGGAGTCTTCCGCTGATTCACGGGTTGGAAGCATTCGCACTCGACAATGGGAAGATAAATAGCAACAATACTCGCTTTCTCTCGATGGGAGCGGACGGAGCCACGATTGCAAATCCGGTGCCGGGCGGGATTACTGGCGAGCTGGCTTCGGCGACTGCGTTCGCGATCCCGTTCGCAACCGATAATGCCGCGATGCTCGCCACGCGCTATTTGCAAGAAGGGTACCGTCTCTCCGTGGCGACAAAGCCGGTCACGGTGAATGCGAAAAAATATAACGCCGGAACACTCTTTGTTCGCCCCTCACGAAATCCGGATGACGCCGTGAGCAAACTGGATTCGCTATCCCGCTTGCTCGGTGTCTCCGTGGAAGCGATCCCGACAACTTTCGGAGGGGGCGGTGCGAACGACGCGGGGCTCGGGTCACAAAACATCGTCCCTGTAACCGCGCCTCGTATCGCAATAGTTGCCGGGGATGGGGTTTCGCAGACCGGTTATGGCGGAACGGCATTCATGCTGAAACAAGCCGGGGTACTGTTCACTGCGATACCGACCCGCGCCCTGAAAAACCCCGAGGCACGCGCCGCGTTCAATGTGATCGTCCTGCCCGAAGGCAGTTACAAGAGCCGGTTTACCAAAGAGGACATCGCCGCGCTGAAAGACTGGGTGTCAAACGGTGGCTGCCTTATCGGTCTCGGTAGCGGGGCGACGTGGTTAACGACCAAAGAAGCCGATATGACGTCGGTTCGTGTGGTCGGGGAATCGTCGGAATCGAAGGACGAAAAAGAGAAAATCAACAAATCCGAACAGCCATTGTCACTTCCCGGTGCCATCTTCAAAGCAAGCATCCGGACGGATCATTTCCTGGGCTGGGGCTATCCCGACGGAACGCTGCCGGTTCCCCTTTCCGGCACCACCTTCTGGAAAAAGTCCGACACAGGTGCGAATGTGATCACGTTCGCCGAAAAAGGACAAACCCTCCTCTCGGGCTTTGCTTGGAACGGAAACACGGAGAAACTACTCGCCGGAACCGCCTACGTGGTGGATGAACCCATCGGCTCCGGTCACGCGATTCTTTTTTTAAATGATCCGACTGAGCGGTATCTCTATGTCGGGCTCCGACGCTTATTTCTGTCGGCAATCTTGTTTGGTAGCAGAAGATAACTTTTCTTTGTCCTTCGCGGACGGCGCCAACACTTTGTTGGATCGGTTTCACCTGCGGTGCTTTCTACTGTTTGGTGATTCTGGTTCGGTTCTTTCCCGCGAATCCGCCGTTGTTCCGGTTTCACACGCAGTGTGAAAC
>JACMIS010000903.1 GCA_014381035.1 Armatimonadota bacterium | reverse complement strand
CATCGCCGGCGCCATCGATCAGGGAGAGGGGACTGCCGGTCTTCTGGTCCGCGATCCCCAGGTCTACGAGGATCTCCGCACTCTTCTGGGCGGCGCCAAGCGCAATGCGCTGTTGCGGGCCTATGTGCGGGCCACGGTGGAGCGCGGCAATAGAGAGCAGGGATCTTCAACTTGGACGCCCCCTTCTGACGATCCGAACCGTGGCGGACGCTGAGCTGCGGGTCGCTATCTCCCCCTGGCGGAGCTGGCGCACACTGCTGTCGCCCCGCTTCACCGGTGCCCGCAACCTCGTCATGCGCGGAGAACAGCGCGGACTCTACGCTGGACTGGGCCTTGTAGGCGTACTCTTCCTGCGCCGCCTTCCAGAACGGTTCACGCAGTTTCCCGACGGCGATGATTTTCATGGGTGCCTTGATTGCCACGTGAAATTGTACCGCGCCGTTTCCGGTACGGTGCGCTTCCCGGCTGTACAAAGGGATGTGTCCGAAATTTCTGTTTTGAACTTGCTTGCCGAGGGTCCGATTGCCTATTCCGAAGGTTTGAGCCGTCAGCGAGAGTTGGTCGCATTGCGGCAAAATGGCGAGGTGCCGGACACCCTTCTTTTACTCACGCATCCCCCGACGATCACCTACGGCAAGGTGGCGGACATCGAGCGACATCTTCTTTTGACCGCGGACCAGTACGCCGGTCGGGGGATTGAACTGATCCCGACCGACCGGGGCGGGGACGTCACTTATCACGGACCGGGGCAACTGGTCGGCTACCCGATCATCGCGCTCGGCGACGGTAAACGGGATCTGCACCGGTACGTGCGGAAAGTGGAGGAGTTAATTATCCGCGCTTGCCACCGGTTAGGCGCGACGAACGCCGGGCGGGCGGATTTCCATGCCGGCGTTTGGGCGGGCGACGGGTATCTCGCGGCAGTCGGGGTACGCGTGTCGCGCTGGGTGACACACCACGGATTCGCGTTGAATGTCACCGATGAAGTACGCGAAAACTTCGCTACCATCGTCCCCTGCGGTGTGGCGGGTAAGCGAATCGCCACCGTTTCGGAACTTGCCGGTCGAACGGTTTCGGTCGAGGAAACAGCGGTTGTTATCGCTGACGTGGCTGACATCCTGTGCCGCAGCGAGATAGAATTTACCCGATGACTTCCGGTGACATCTATCTTTCGATTTCGCTTGTCGGCGCGACAATCGGTGCGGGTTGGTGGCTGACCCGGAAGCAAAGCAAACATAGTAAACGACCTGTGACCGGCACATCACTGTCCTATCGGGAATGTCTTCTACAGGAAGCGTGGACACGCGTCGACCAAGTCCACCCGCAAAAGCGCGGTGTTGAACGCGGCGAACGGATATATAACATGCGTCTCGCCGCCGAAAGTTTCGCCCAAGCCGGTGACCGATTCAACGCGGCGAAATGCCGCTCTTTCCTGGCGGAGGATGAGGGCGACTTTATGACCGCCGCCGCACATATAGAAATGATGTTGCGTCTGTTGCCCGACTCCGAACCTGCCTCCGCTCGCGGGGCGTTGCTTGTCAGCAAGGCAAACAACCTAAGGCGGTGCGGTTGGTATCGAAGTGCGACGGAAACGAGTATTCAAGCCGTACAGTCGGATGCAATCAGACAGAGTGGGGTGGTCGCTTTGCATCTATCCGCGCAACTGCTGGCGACGATGGGGCGTTTCGAGGATGCCGAGGCATACGCTACTCTCGCGCTGGAAAGCAGCAAAAATGGCGTGGATTCCAACGAGTCGCAAACCACGCTCGCTTTTCTCCGCCACGTTGAGGGTCGTCTGATGGAAGCGTTAAACATTTACGAGGTGGCGGCAAAAGAAAGCCGAATGCCGAACGACTTTTCGTCGTGCGCCCAGATGCTCATGGCAATGGGGCGTTGGCAGGAGGCGGAGGAGCGACAAAACGAGGCGTTGCGCTACAACGGAGCAAACCCGCCATTAATCGAGGAAGCGATGTGTGCCACGTACCGCGTCGGACTCGCGTTCATCTATCGTGGACAGGAGCGTTATGAAGAGGCGTTGAAAGAGCTGGACATGGCGGAACCGGTACTCGTCAACGACGTGCGTCTGTCGCTCACTTGCCGGATACAACGACTTACGATTATGGCAGAGTCCAAAGCGGAACCGACCCCGTTCATCCGGGAGCAATGGGATGCTATCGTAGCCGACCTGGACAAGGAAATACAGAACATACCGCGGCACTGGGACGCGCTGCGTTTCTGGTATGACGAATGGCACGCTTTAGCGGCGATCCGGTGCTTGTTGGGAGACGTGGACGTGGCAATGGGGCTACTGGAACCGTTCGCCAGAGCAAAGATTCTGCATCCTGTCGAGATGCCGCGGTATTATTTCTTACGCGGGTTATGCCGGGAGAAACAGCAGGATTTTTCCGGCGCAATGGCGGAATACCGGCACGTGCTGTCGAGCGATTGCGAACCCGTCGAACGGCATTTCGGGATGGCGCGAGCACGCCTGATGGAGTTAAGCGGCGAGTGCGTATCCGCAGTACAATAGTCACCGTGTATGCCGCCATCGTAGTTGACACCGACGCACCGGGATTGCGGCAACCCTTCACGTATCGCGTCCCCGAATCCCTGCAAGAGGAGCTACAAACCGGCTCCTGTGTCGTCGTGCCGTTTGGAAAGCAGACTGCGATTGGGTACCTGACGGGGTTCAGTGAAACGTTGCCTGCCGGTCTGGATGAGTCTGTCGTGCGAGATATCTTCGCCGTGGTGTCGGGCGACGGGGCGGAGATCCCTGTGGCGGTGCTGGAAACGGCACGGTTTCTTTCCCGGAACTACTTCTGCGACATCGCGCAAGCCGTGCTCTCCGTGGTCCCCTCCGCACAATCAGCGCACACCGAAAAACGGTATCGCCTCGTTGACGGTTTCGAAACGGTGCTTCCCGGCATTTCCACGAAGTCGCACCGCGAAGTGATTCTCGCGCTATCCAACCTTCCCGAACGCGCTGCGACAGAAACGCAACTTGCCGCGCTTCTGGGCGGGGCAAAAGTCACGTCGCCCGTGAAAATCCTCAAGGATCGCGGCGTATTGACCGAGGAATGGCGGGTCCTGCCGCCGAAGGTGTCCGCGAAGAAGGTGAACGCAGTCCGGCTTCTGGTGACGTGGGACGATGCCGAGATCGAATCGGGGAAACGGGAAGCGGCGAAAAAACCGGCGCAAGCCTTGCTCCTGCGAAAACTGATCGAGATCGGCGGGGGACCGCTCCCGCTTCCCGAAGCGAAGGCGATGGGAGCGACCGATGCGTCCGTCAAGCGGTTGGAAGCGGACGGCTTCATCAAGGTGGAGACGGTGGAAGTACGGCGGCGTCCGTTCCGTTTTGACTCGGCGGCGGCAGTAGCACCGGTTCTGATGGGGGAGCAGGAGACGGCAGTCGCCGAAGTGCGGAATCGGCTTGATTCCGGCAAGGCGAATGTCGCGCTTTTGTATGGTGTGACCGGTTCCGGCAAGACAGAAGTGTACTTACGGGCGATTGCGGAAACCCGTCGCCGGGGGCGCACGGCTCTGGTGCTGGTGCCGGAAATCGCGCTCACGGCGCAGGTCGTGGATCGGTTCCGCGCCCGAATCGGCGACCGTGTCGCGATGCTACATTCAGGACTGTCGCAGGGCGAACGGCGCGACGAGTGGATGCGGGTCGCGCAGGGAAAGGCGGACGTGGTGGTCGGGGCGCGGTCCGCGATCTTCGCGCCGATGAAAAACGTCGGCCTGATCGTGGTGGATGAAGAGCATGAAGGTTCCTACAAACAGGACCAACCCGCCCCGCGCTACCACGCCCGTGATACCGCCATCGCCCGCGCCGAAGCAACCGGCGCAACAGTCTTACTCGGTTCGGCGACACCCTCTGTCGAGTCATTTTTCAAAGCGGAGTCCGGCGCGTGGGGCTTTCTTCCCCTGCGCGAGCGAGCACTTTCCCGCCCGCTCCCGCCCGTGGATGTTCTGGATCTGCGCGAACTGTACAAACAGGGATCGCCGGGTATGTTCGCTCCGCAACTCATCGAGGCGATGGCAGACCGTATCGCGAAAGGGGAGCAAACGATCCTGTTCCTCAACCGGCGTGGCTTCGCGATGTTTCTGCTCTGCCGCGACTGCGGCTACACGACCCGCTGCCCGCACTGCGACGTTTCCCTGACGTTTCATCAGGCGGCGCACAAACTGACCTGCCATCACTGCGGGTACGAGCGTCGCGCCCCGGAAGTGTGCCCCGGTTGTCAGGGAACTCGCTTGCGACCGTTCGGCATCGGCACGGAAAAAGTCGAGACAGAGGTGCGAAAACTGTTCCCCGAAGCCCGCGTGTTGCGCATGGACCGCGACACGACGGCGAAAAAGGATACGCATTTATCCATGCTGCGAACATTCCGCGACGGAAACGCCGACATTTTGATCGGAACGCAGATGGTCGCCAAAGGGCTGGACTTCGCCGGGGTGACGTTGGTCGGCGTGATCTCCGCCGACACCGCGCTCAACATGCCCGACTTCCGCGCCTCGGAACGTGCCTTCCAGTTGTTGACCCAAGTTTCCGGTCGTGCCGGTCGCGGGTTCCGTCCCGGTCATGTGTTCGTGCAAACCTTCAACCCCGAACACGAATCGGTCGCCGCCGCCGCGAAACACGACTACGAAACGTTCTACCGGCGCGAAATCACCAACCGGCGCGAACTCGCCTATCCGCCGTTCACGCGCCTGGTGAATATCGTTTCGCAGGACGAAGACGTTCGCGCCGCCGAAGGGCGACTGCGCACACTCGCCTCCCGACTCGGTGCCGACAGGAAAACGGACACCGGGGGACCGCTCTTGCTTTTCGGGGCGGGCGCGGATGGTGACATCGCGATCCTCGGTCCCGCGCCGTGCCCGCTGTCCCGGCTCAAGAACAAGTACCGATGGCATCTTCTGCTAAAAACTACCGACATCGAACTGTTACGCGGCAGATTGCGAGAAGCATGGTCGCTACTTTCCCAATCCGACCGCATGGGACTGACGATTGACGTTGACCCGATGAGCCTCTTGTAACCGGTCCCGTAGAATCATTGAAAGTTTCGCCTGGAACGCGTAATATGAGTATATGGTACTCCCCAAACCTATCGCACGACTATTCCCATTTGCTGTCGCCTTCCTGACGCTGTTCGCTTCCGCCGCGAACGCGCAACAAGAAGGGGTAGCGGCACCCACAACGGTCACGGTCGGAGGCGCGAACCCGGCGTGGGGGATACCGTCGCCGAATGCTACCTCGCCCGCCGAACGTGCCCGCCGCGTGGTGTTCGATACGTTCAGTAAAAAACACCCCGAAATCCGACTGCAACGCTACGCCTCGCTTCGCATTCAGGGACCCGCCGCCGAATCCGGGATTTTGATGGCATACGCCGGAGGCACCGCACCCGATGTGGTGTATGTCAACCTGCGTCAGCTTCGAAACTACGCGTCGCAGGGCTTTTTACGCCCCCTGGACGATTTGATCGCACAGAATCCGGACACGCTGGATCGGGTACAGGAGCGCATTAAAGAACGGCTGACGATTGACGGGAATATCTACTCGGTCCCTTATGCGCAGTATGTGCAAGCATTGTACTACCGCAAAGACCTTTTTCGCGCCGCCGGACTGAACCCGAATAAGCCGCCGAAAGACTGGGACGAGTTTTATACGTATGCGCAGAAACTGACCGATCCCGCGAAAGGGCAGTACGGGTTCACGTTCGAACAGGGAAGCGAATCGTATTACTGGATCAACTTCCTATGGCAAGCCGGGGGCGAGATTTCTGCGAAGGACGCGTCCGGTAAGGAACTTGCCGCCTTCAATACGCCGGAAGGGTTGACCGCGCTCCAGTTTTATCGCAAACTTCTGCTCGGCAAATATCCCGGCAAAGATGGCAAGGAACAGACCGGCGTCGCGAACCGCACGAGCACACGTAAAGCTGACATTTCGGCGGGCAAGATCGGCATGTGGTTTGCATACCAATCCGACGACGTGGCGAACATGAACCAGTTCGACCTGAATCCGTCCCTCCTCGGCGTCGCCGCGATGCCGAAAGGTCCGACTGGGATTAGCGGGAACGAGATCAATGCGGGGATGTGGGGCATCAATGCGACAGTGAAGGACCCCGAAAAGTTAGCCGCTTGTTGGCAGTTCATCCGCTACATGGCGAGCGAGGAAGCCGCGAAGGTGCGCTGTACCGCGTATGTGGAGAACGGTCTCGCGCAACTGGTCAACCCGAATGAACTGGAGCGGTGGGGTTACGAGGAGTACATCACGCCGATACAACGCCCGTGGATGGAAGCATCGAAATCGCTCTTCGCGTCCGGCAAGCCCGAGCCGAACGGTCCGAACATGGCGTTCATCTACAACCTGATGAACGAACCGCTCGATCAGGCGATTCTGTACCCCAAGCGCGACCCGAAGCAGATTTTAGACGCGTCGGTCGCCAAAATCAACACGAAACTTCTCAATTACACTCCGCCTGCCGAACTCGTGAAACAACGAGCCATCGCTTATGTCATCTTCGGCGCGATTGTTCTTGGCATCACCGTTCTGGTCGGGCGGACAATGTATACCGCTCTGCAAGTCGCCAAATTGCGGCAACGAAACACCGAGGACACGAAAAATGTCAAGCGGGGTGGAATCCCGTTGCGTGTTCACCTTTCCGCCTGGGCGTTCATGCTTCCTGCTGTCCTATCCATCGCGATCTGGGCGTACTTACCGCTCCTGCGCGGATTGGTGATGGCGTTTCAGGACGTGCAAATCTTAGGCAACTCACGCTTTGTCGGGCTGGATAACTTCATCGAGGCGGCGGGGCAGGAAACGTTCCGCATCGGGATGAAGAATGCGTTTCTGTTTACCGCGTACCTGCTCACTCTGGGATTCTTCCTTCCCGTCGTGATCGCGCTCCTGCTGAACGAAATCCCGAGGGGCAAGACGTTCTTTCGGGTTCTGTATTATCTGCCCGCAGTAACGACCTCGGTTGTCACCGCGATGTTGTTCCGTCAGTTCTTCGATCCGTCGCCGAACGGTCTCGCGAATACTCTGATCGGGGTGTTCGGTGGCGAGCCGCTTAAATGGTTGCAGGACCCCGCGCTGGCGATGTTTAGTGTCGTGGTGCCGATTGTGTGGGCGAGTGCCGGACCGGGCAGTGTTATCTATTTAGCCGCGCTTCAATCCATCCCCGACGAAATGTATGAAGCCGCCGATCTCGACGGAGCGGGGTTCTGGACGAAAATCTTCCGCGTGACGCTCCCGACGCTCTCGCCGCTTCTGATTATCAATCTGGTTGGCGCGACCGTCGCGGCATTTAAAATCATGGAACCGGTGCTGGTACAGACCGGAGGTGGTCCGGACTATGCGACGCACACCGTGGGACTCGAAATCTGGCAGAACGCGTTTATCTACCTGAAATTCGGCTACGCCACTGCCGCAGCACTGATCATGGGAACACTGCTGATCGGTCTGACGATGTACCAGTTGCGCGTTTTGCAAAATGTGCGCTTCTCCGCAGGGAACCGGTAATGACGTCAATTTCGCATCAGTAGATCCCGGTCCCTTCGAAGCCCAACTCGGTCAACGCGGTATCGCGATGTTTGGTGCCGGGATACACGCTGAGAATCACGAAACGCAGAAGAACTTTTTTATTGCGGACGAGAGGGATACGCCCGATATTTACACTCTGGTATCTGGGCGTGTCTGCCAGCAAAATCGTGCCATAGGGCTTGCCGTCCACCTCGATTCGGAGTCGTTTGATTCGCCCATTCTCTTTCCACGCGGCTTGGGTCTTGCGATACCCATTAAATATGGTCAGCCCAGTGATCGCCCGGTCCGTGCCTTCACTTTGAATCGGAGTCAAACGGTATTCCAGCCAGGAACCGACTCCATCGCCGCGAACACCTTCCACCCAGGCGGTTTTGAGGTTGTTATCGTGCGCCATTTCGGCGTCGTAACGGTTGATGCCGCTGGGTTTCAGGGAAGAGGACGCCGAAACTTCTTCGTACTCAAAAATATCCTCGAAACTATCGCCGACGCCCCATTCGGAAAGATCTTCGCCCTTTTTCTCCATAGGGATGCCGCGCATTTCCGGTAGCGTTTTTTGCGCCGAACCGGGTAACACGAGAACCCCAAGTAACGCCGTTACAATAATCGATCGTTTCAATTTCAACATCTGTAGCCTCCTCGACAGTTTACCAAAAATCGGAAGCGGAATGTACCGGATGCGGATCTCGGGCGTCGAGATTCAGTAACAGTCCGCAACCTTGCTGCCGAATATGTGTCTGAATGGCTGTATGCAGTGGTCTGATGCCTTGCTTTTATTTTATATTATGACTGGCAAGTAAACCCTGTCATCCACGTTCTATCCCACGGCAGGTAATCGGTATAATCAAACGGTGGGGATGGTATTCCCTGTCACGCCGAACGTCGTTGATACAACACTCTCCGGGGAGCTAACCATGCAACTTTTTCGATCCGAAGAAAATCTCACCTCCAATGCCGCACCACGCTATGACAGCGAAATGGTGCGGCAAGTTCTGGCGCGGGCGTCGGAGATCGAATCGCAAGCGGAAACAGAGCTACTGACCGCCGATCAGGTTGAAGCACTGGGCAGTGACCTCGGACTATCTTCCGAAGCGGTACGTCGCGCGTTAGGGGAGAGGACCGATGCCGGTAGCGATCTTGGTGCCACTTCTATGACCGGACGCAGGCGAGCACTCGTACCATTGACGCAAGAGCAGGTCAAGGCGGCTTACTTGCCGAATCTGTGGTTTGCCCTGATCTGCTTCCCGATAATCTTCGGCCTTGCAAAGTTTATGTATAGCAATGCGATGCCATCCGGAGTCGGCATCGTGTTCGGGATCGGGATCGGATTCGTAATTCCTCTCTACCTTGCGTTCCGTTCCGGCTTCCTTGCAAAGCGCGTCGGGGTGGCGACGGTGGGTGGACTACTCACTGTGCTCATTGCATCGTGCATTTCCCTGATCGCTTTACTATCAGCAACACCGAACTCAAACGGGCATGGCATAGAGCAAGCGATACTGTTGATGCTAAT
>JACMIS010000902.1 GCA_014381035.1 Armatimonadota bacterium | reverse complement strand
CAGTCGACAGTCCATAGACCAATGCTCCGTCGCCGTAGAGGATGCTGTACAGGTAACGCTCGCCGTTCCGGTCGGCACCGCTCACCAGACCCATCAGTGTTGCATTCAGGCAGTCGCTACGAACACCCATCTCCCCGGCAATCACGGCGACGCGCGTCAGGTTGGCTTGAATAAATCCGTCCAGCAAACCGGGTTGCGATTCGTTCTTCGCACGGAAAGCCGTGGCTAAATCGGTAACTCGATCCAGTGCAACGTGCGTGAGTAGGCGTGCGCCGATGTCGGTATGCGGGCTGGAAGAACAACCGTCGGAAAGCCAGACCGTCGGAATGGTAGCGTGCGCGTCGCCCGTGAGCGCGTAATCCTGACAGACTTTGTGTGTCTTGCCGATGGCGAACGCGGCGTCTGATTGAGTCATAGTGTTGTTCTCCTTCCCCCATTGTCTCTCTCACCCCCCTCCCTCATCGGAATGAGGGAGGGGGTGGGAGGGACCGGGACGCAGTTCTCTATATCGTCAAACTCTGGCTCGGTCCACCCGTCCCGAGGCTCTGTGACTGCGCACTGATAGACTTGCTGACGAAGTCGGCTAACTTTGCCAGTGTTTTCGCGTCGGCGTTGTCGAGTTCGACGTACTGGGTGAACCCGACATCGTCTTTGAACGCTTTCAGTCTCTTGCCGATATGCTTGTCCTGAATATTGACGCCGACGAGAATCGTCACCAACGACTCCAGCGATTCATCCCGTCCCATCTTGACGAGTGCCTTTTTGACCGCGCCGACCGAAAGCGTCGAGGTGTTATCGTCGCCGTCCGTGATCACGATCACGATACCGTTCGCCTCGTAGTCGTTCTTCTTTAAATCCAGCGCGTAGGTCGAAGTCGCTTCGATGGCGTTCGCGCTGGCGTCGTATAGACTGGTCGAACCGCCGACCGATAGGGCGCAGTCGTAGTCCGACTCGTTGCAGTTTTCCAATAACTTGAAGCCGTGGACCTCGTCCATCTGCGAGGCGAACTGGGTGATGCGGATCATCAGGTTGTCGGCGCGTGGGCTGTACTTGCACGCCCGAACGACTTCCTTGACTGCGCGCGTCAGTTCCCCGGCGAACGATGCGACGGAGGAACTAACGTCCACGACGACGGAGGCAAGTGTGTATTCGCTCGCCCCGAGATTGTCAATCTTCGTCGCCGAGAACCCGTAGTGGCTTTGAAGCGTATTGTGTTGCTGGATCGTAGCGTCATTTAGTTTAGGCATTTCAAATTCTCCTTGTGATTTCTTTTCTGTCCTTCGCGGACGGCGCCGTCCGCGAAGGACAGAAAACGTATTAGCGTAGAAAGTCGGTTGTGGTAGACGTTTGCATTCCTCTTGCGGTCATCTCCCGGACGAAATCGTTGCCGAGTTGCTCGAAGCCGCCTACGCTGGAAGAGGCGTCGGTCAGAAGCACCAGTTTTTTTACATAAGTGTCGTCTCCGAACTCGTTCGCGATGTCGCGCACCGTATTCGCCACGCAGTGAGAAAGTGCCTGACCGGCGATAAACACCAGATCGCACTCCATCAGAGTCTTGATCAACCCCTTGTTGATTTGCGTCGTCGGGTCCTGCGGGTCGGGTACATCAGCTTTCACCGCGCTGTAATGTTCGGTGAAGATATTGGAGCCTTTCGTCACCACATCTAACAGCGCGAAGTTTTCGCGCTCCCAGTCATTGAGTGCCGTGAGCAATTCCGGCATGATGTTATGACCCGCGCTCCCGATCAGGCAATGATAGGGCCAGATGCAGAGCGGGTATCTACCGCCCGCCTCTAACTTCTTGACGTAATCTTGTGTCCGCCGGAAGAAACCGGGGTTTGTCGTCGTCCACCGCCCGGAATCGAGGTCGGCGGCGGTGATGATAGTGAACGGGTCCGGGTTTCTACCTGTGCTGTCTTTCCAGAAGATAGGATGTGCGACATCCACGATCCGGTGGCTATCCAGCGTGACATGGTAATCGTCGACGCGCTTCCCGAGTCGGCGGACCATCGCGGCGAGTCTCCGTGTGTCTTCGTCGGCTCCCGCGACATAGAGCGTTCCTTTCCGCCCGTCGCAAAAATCCACCTGTGGGTCAATTATCAGCCCTTCAACTCTCATTGGTTTCGTCTCCCTATTTTCAGTTTGTTAAATGTGTTCGAATGACACTTATTTTATAATGTATTATTTACACTAAGTCAAGGGCTTTGAAGATTTGGGTGCGATTTATTTTTGCAGGGGTTTCACCCACCGGTGGAAGCCGAATGGCCTCTACCGGTGGGTGAAAACCCCGTTCGTCGTCGCTCCTGTGCTACAATGTTCCATGACCACGCCCCAACCTATCGCCGTCGAACCGCTCGACCTTTTAGAACAGCATTTCGGCTGGCGGGAGTTCAAGGGGGGGCAGGAACGGGTGATCCGCTCGCTTCTTGCGGGGCGTTCCGCGCTCGCCGTGTTTCCCACCGGCGGCGGGAAATCGTTGTGTTATCAGCTACCCGCGCTGGCGTTCGGCGGGGTGACTCTGGTCGTGTCGCCGCTCATCGCCCTGATGAAAGATCAGATAGATTTCCTGCAACGACATAACATCGCGGCGGCGCGCCTCGATTCATCGCTGACGCTGGACGAAACCAAAGCCGTGGAAGCGGGAATGCTTGCCGGGACGCTGAAACTGCTTTACGTTTCGCCGGAGCGGTTCAACAACGAGCGGTTCCTGTCGCTTCTGTCGCGCACGCATATCTCGCTCTTTGCCGTAGACGAAGCGCACTGTATTTCCGAGTGGGGGCACAACTTCCGCCCCGACTACCTGAAACTCGCCGAAACCGCACGCTCCCTGAATGTAGAACGCGCCCTCGCACTGACCGCGACCGCCACACCGTCGGTTGCAGAGGATGTCCGGAAAGCCTTCGGTATCGAGCCGGAAGACACCGTGATCACCGGGTTTTACCGCCCGAACCTGCGCATGGCGACCACGCCGGTCCCCGCATACCGTCGTGACGAACTGCTCCTCTCGCGCCTCCAGAAACGCAAACCCGGACCGACAATCGTTTACGTCACGCTCCAGAAAACGGCGGAGCGGATCGCGAAGTATCTGTCCGACAACGGCTTCCCGGCGTGGGCATATCACGCGGGAATGGACAACGAAACACGGGCGGGCGTACAGGATTACTTCATGGCGTCGCAGACCGGGATCGTCGCCGCCACGATAGCGTTCGGGATGGGAATTGACAAATCGAATGTGCGTTACGTCTACCACTACAACCTCCCGCAATCCCTCGAAGCTTATTCTCAGGAGATCGGGCGGGCGGGGCGTGACGGCGAATCGTCCACGGTGGAACTGTTAGCCTGCCCGGATGATGTTCCTACCCTGCAAAACTTCGCGTATGGCGATACCCCGACCTATCCGGCGATACTCGCCTTGATTTCCGAAGTTCTGACACTCGGTCCCCGGTTCGATGTCGCCCTGCACGAACTGTCGCTCAAGTTCGACATCCGTCTTCTGGTGATGAAAACGGTGATGACGTACCTCGAACTGATGGGCGTGCTGAAGCAGGGGACGCCGTTTTACGCGGGCTACGAATTTCGCATCCACACGCCGCATACCATGGAAACCATCGTCGCGGCATTCCCCGGTCCGGCGGGGGAACTGGTGGGTAACATCTTCAACTCGGCGAAGTTCGGGCGTACCTGGTACTCCCTCAACCCGGACGATGCCGCCGAAACGCTCGGGGTGGAGCGCAAACGGATCACGCGGGCGATTGACGTCATGCAGGAGCGCGGGTACGTGGAAGCGCGGGCGAGCGACACGCGCCAGGTGTTCACGCGGTTGCGCCCCCAAGAGAACGCCTCGGTGATCACCGATGACCTGATGGAGCGGTTCGTGAAGCGCGAAGAGAGCGAAATAACCCGCCTCCGTCAGGTGTTGGAATTGGTCACGCACGAGGGCTGTCAGGTCAACGAGTTGGTCGGCTACTTCGGCGAAAAGCGGAGCGAACCGTGTGGTCACTGCACATTCTGCCTGACCGGGAAAAAACAGGTGTTGCCCAGCGCGACCGAACTGCCTCCCATCGGCGATTCCCTGATCCTCGAAGTCTCGCATGTGCAATCGGAATACCCGGAGGCTCTGGGAACCGCACGGCAACTGGCGCGGTTCCTCTGCGGGCTATCGTCCCCCGCGCTGACGAAGGCGAAACTCACCCGGCACCAACTGTTCGGCACGCTGGAGAACCGCCCATTCGGCGAAGTGCTAGATTATGCCAACGATATTTGATGATGCGCGGCGGCGCGTTGCTGCCCGGAGGACCCTTCCCGCTTATGACCGACATGCTCGCCGCCGCCCAAACCGTACGTGACCGGGCGATGCAACCTACCACAAGTTTTGCGTCACTCCCACCGACCGATGAAGCGGCGTTCGCCGGACCGGGGATAGGGCGACTGTTACGCGGGTGCCGCCATGCCACTGAAGAGGAACGTAATAACGTCCTCCTTCTGCTCGCCCCCGCAATCGAGAACGCGGACCCGTTCGAGGCAGGGCGCATCGCCATCGTCTGCGGGAGCGTTGTGGAGTTCGGTGCCAACCCGAGGCTGGTCGTACACTCGATCCTTGCCCGTCTGCCGGAATATCTCGCCCTGGCTGCAAAAGGGACGGTGTTATTAAAGGAAAAGAAGTTCGGGTTGGTCGCACCCTCACACGCCGACGTGTTCAAAAAGGACCCTGCTGCGTACGGGGCGTGGCGAAACCTGAAGTTCCTGCTCCTCGCCGCTATGACCACGCTCTGCCGCGATGCCGGGGCGCGGCAGGTCGCCCGCCAGAATCCGGAGATACGGGAGCGGCTTGCTGCTCTGGAAGAAGTCTCTGCGGAAGCAAACTACCTGTCGCAGGTGCTCGCTCTGACAGACGACATGATGCTGGTGGTGCTTCATCCCGAGCACCGGCGCGGCTATCGCGTCCGGTTGGAGGGAGTCAGCACCAACTTCCACCTGTTCACCCTGCTGCAAGATGCCGTGATCGGCGATCCGGCACAGGGGTGGCTCGCAGGACCGCCACCCGAGGACCCTGAAGTGATTGCCATCGCTACAGGCACCACCCAACCGGAGACCGCGGTATCGGATTCGTCGCGGCTCCACTTCTATGACCACTCCGCGCTCTCATCAGATGGAACGGTCAATGCGGGGAGCCTGGAATCATGGATCTGGGGCGAAGGGGAACCGTCGGACATCCCCCCGTTCGAGAACGAGAGGATCGTGTTGATCGGTCCGCCCGCGCTCGCTTCCCGCTCGTGGGACTGCGGCTTTTTCGCGAACCTGCACGACGCTTTGCGCTCGGAAGTGGCAGTAACCGAAGTAATGGACGAAGCCAACGTCACCGGGTATCTCGACCGTCTGCGACGGCGTCAACGCCCTTAGAACTGCCGTATGCCGCATCCACCTGATGACCCCGACGGAATCCTCAGGTGGAACGACCGACTACCAGGGCAGTTTCTCGCCGAGATGGAAGTACCCCCCCGTCGGACCGTCTTCCGGCAGGAGCGCGAGTTCGACCGCCGTTTTCGCGCCGTCTGATACTTCTAACTGAGCACCGTCGCCGCCCATGTCCGTTTTTACCCAGCCCGGATGTGCCGCGTTCACCTTGACGTTCGTGCCTTCCAACTGCCGCATCTGGATCACGGTCAACATGTTCAAGGCGGCTTTCGACGACGAGTACGCCGCGCCGAGCCACTCCGCCGCGACCTGATCCGGCGCACCGATCACGGTCAGCGAGCCGAGTATACTGGAATGATTCACGATGCGCCCGGCGGGCGCGGCTTTCAGCAGGGGGAGTAGGGCTTGCGTGATAAAGAACGGCGCGATTACGTTCGTCTCATAGGTTTCGCGGAACCCCTCACGTGTGATGCCGCCCCGGTCGCGCTCGACCCCGGCGTTGTTCACCAGGATGTCCAGCCGCCCGAACTTTTCCGCGAAAAAGCCCGGAAGCGCGTCCACATCCACCTCGTCCGTGACTTCCAATTTCACGAAATGTGCGTCGATACCCTCGCTTTTGAGCGTCGCAACCGCTGGTTCGCCCTTCGCCGTATCCCGTGCCGACAAGACCACGGTGATGCCTTGCTTGCCCAACTGCCGGGCGATTTCGAGTCCCAATCCTTTGTTCGCGCCGGTTATCAGTGCGACTTTGTTCATGATGGCCACTCGATCAGATATCCGTTCTACTTCCGAGAGCAGGTGCGAGTTAAGAAATATGGTCTTGCCCTGCTCCTTGAGTCTCATCAGAATATCACGGATCTCT
>JACMIS010000901.1 GCA_014381035.1 Armatimonadota bacterium | reverse complement strand
CGATCCCGCAAGACGTTACGCCCCGGTGATCTCCCGGGTACCCTCTGGGTGGCGGAGCGTCCTTAGCCGAAAGGCTTCTACCGGTGGGTGAAACCCCCAAAACCTAAATCCGTGGCATGACGTTTCCGCCGCAGACCGGGAGATATACCCCGGTGATAAAACCGGCGAGGTCGGAGGCGAGGAACGCAACCGCGTTGGCGATCTCCTGATCGGTCCCGCGACGGCGGAGCGGGACGCTTTTCTCGTAGCCCTCGTTCCGCTCCGTGCCGCTTTCCCGGTCGCGGTCCGAAATCGTCCAACCGGGCGCGACCTGATTGACCGTGATCCCGTGCGGTCCGATTTCCTGCGCGAGCACACGCAAAATGCCGTCCATGCCGCGTTTTCCGGCGACATAGGCGGCTTGACCCGCGAAGCATTGCATGGCGCACTCCGTGTTGATACCGACGATGCGCCCCCAACCACGCTCGACCATCGCCGGGACGAACGCTTTCGCCATCAGGACGTTCTGCCGGACACAGGATTCGTACTGATTGTCGAAATCGCTGACGGGTTGCTCCATGACCGATTTCCAACCGTATTGTGAAACCGCATTGGTGACGACAATATCGGCGGTTCCAAGATCGGCTAGTATCGCGTCGCGCATCGCAAAAACGGACGATTCGTCGGAAATGTCGGCTTGCACCAGGGCGGTGCGGCGTCCGAGCGCGGCGATCTCGGTTTGTAGTTGCTCGCCTTTTTCGCGGTTGCGATGAAAATGGATCGCGACATCCGCGCCGCATTCCGCGAGGGTACGCGCCATCGTCCGCCCCAACTGCCCCGTGGCTCCGGTGACAACGGCAACGTGCCCGGTTAAATCTATCTGCATAAAATAGCCTCGTTACTTTCAGGTATGAGAACACAGATTCACGGAAGCGACAATGATTTCCTTTCATGATGGCGCATTCCGTCGTCAATAGGCATGGGTGTCCTATGCGAAATAGATGCCGGTGGAGATGAGAAGATTATTCACGGAACTTAAAACTCTCTTAACAATCGGTGGCGATGCGCATGGTACTATGGGCGTGTTTTGTCGGTAGACGATCCTGCGTTCCCGAAAGGAATTATCATGCCCCGCTTTTTCCGTTTGAACATTTCTTCCCCTGCCGTCGCCATGGTAGCGGTTGCTCTTTCACTTACCGCCATTTCCACATCATGGGCGCAAACAAACACCTCGACTCTCCGCCTCGCCACCTGGAATGTTACCAACTATGCGGGGGCGGGATCGCGGGACAGCGATTTTCAGAACGCTTTTTACGGGACGTTTCAAGGACGCACTTTCGCGCCCGACATTCTGCTCGGGCAAGAATTCACCAGCCAGACGGCGGTCAATAGCTTCGTCAACCTTCTGAATAGTGGACTGACTGCCGCTACAGGAGAAACCGGCGACTGGGCGGCGGCGACGTTCAGCAACGGACCGGACACCGACAATGCGTTTTTCTATCGTACGGGCAAAGTCGAATTTCTGGGACAGGCTATCGTCTCGGCGGGTGCACCGGGCAATAGTAATCCGCCGCGCGACACGAACCGCTATGATGTTCGCATCCGTGCCGATATAGACAACACACCGCTTTCCCTTTATTCGTCACACATGGCGTCACAAGGAAACCCGGCGTCGCGGCGACGTATCGAGGCGCAACGCATTCGCGCCAATGCCCAGTCTCTCCCGGTAGGAACAACGTTCATTCTTGGCGGCGACTTCAACATCGTCGACAGCGACGATCTGGAATATCAGGACCTTGTCGGTTCCCAGACGAACAATGTGGGACGGTTTTTCGACCCCATCAACACGCCCAGTAGCGGTCCCGGTGAATGGCAAAATAACAACGCCT
>JACMIS010000900.1 GCA_014381035.1 Armatimonadota bacterium | reverse complement strand
GGTTTTGGAACAGGTCATCGAGGAAGAGATGACCGAGCATATCGGAGCGCGGCATCGGGAGAAGACGGACACTCGCACGGGCGAGCGCAACGGGTCTTACAATCGGGGGCTCATCACTCCTGTCGGGAAAATCGAGCAACTGCGGGTGCCGCGAGATCGGGAGGGAACTTTCACGACCGAGGTGTTCGAGAAGTATCACCGAAGCACGGGCGAGGTGGAAGATGCGGTTCTTGAAATGTGGCTTCAGAGGACCACGCGCAAAGTTGCTTCAGGCAACTTTCGCAAGCCAGAGAAAGATCGCCGAAGTCACGCAAAAATTAGGTGCTGTAAAGATTGGCAAGGACGCGGTTAGCCGCATCGCGGCTGACCCGCAGGTTTTGCAACGCCATGTCGCGCAGAAGCGGCACCTGGTTCTGATGGAATTGTTGGGAAGCTGCGTCCGCGTCCCAACGGCTCACCTTCTCCACCATGTTCAATCCGAAGGGACGTGCCGTCGACTGAATCGTCGAGTACGGGTCGGTGGCGTAGGCGCCCGCCCCCAGAAAAAGCACATTGATTATCAGCGCGAGTGCGGCGTTTTGGGCAATGGAGAAGTAACCAGACTTCTCCCAATCGGTCAACAACCAACGACGCCTTATCATTTGACAGCACCTCTTTTTCATCAGGAAAGCAACCTCCCATTAAAGACGAAAAATTTAGTGGAAAATTTAGTTCCTGTCCGCCGTGTTTAACGGGCTTTTAACGAAGTGATAGGAGGATAGGTACGTTCGGTCGTGGCATCACCGCCGGACTTCAGGAATACCTAACACCAATGAAACACATTCTATGGATCAACGAGAGCGCGGACCGAATCGGTGGTTGTGAACGCTATATAGAGGAAGCTGCCCGTGACCTGCACGCCCGATTCGGGGTGCGTTCGACCCTGCTTTATCGCGACCTCATTGGTCCTATCAACCATGGTTTCGCACGGACTTTTCAGAAAACGGGGGGGGGAATATTTCCGCTGGTTGAGGCAGGGCAGCAAGTGCCATTACTTTCGCCGGATCTGATTTTCGTACATCGTCTGAGCGGTGTAGGGGCGATTCGTCCGCTTGCGCTTGCCGCCGCTGCCCACGAAATCCCGCTGACCCGCTTCTTTCACGACTATCAGCTCTTTTGTCCCCGAGAGCACAAATATACTACATTCGGAAGGCAACCCTGTGAAAAAGCGGTAGGGGGGAATTGTCTGGCGTGTCTCGGTTTCATTCGACGTGCGGAAAACTTTCCCGGTATCGCTCTGCGCTCTATCGGACAACTACAAGCCGAACAACGTGAAAACCGCACGCTTCTGGATGCCTCGATAGTCGCATCGGCTCACATGGCTCGCGAAGTACGGCTACATGGCTTTGAAGCGGAGAAGGTACACGTACTTCCCTTGTATGCACGTCCTGATGAAAAGTGGGCGGGAAACCGGGAACGTGAATCGAACCATCTGCTTTTCGTCGGGCAACTGATTACAGGAAAGGGAGTAGACACCCTGCTACATGCGGTTACCTTGCTTCCCGAAGTGCGACTGACCCTTGCCGGAGGCGGACGTTGCGAAGCAAAGTATCGTCGATTGGCGGAGCAACTGGGGATACAGGACCGGGTTTACTTTGCCGGACGGGTCAATCCAGAATCCCTTCGCGATTTATATCAAAGAGCGACCTGTGTAGTGATGCCCAGCCGATTCCCGGAGCCATTCGGTTTGGTCGGGGTGGAAGCGATGCAGTATGGCACCCCGGTTATCGCATCTGGAGTAGGTGGGATGACGGAATGGTTGCAGAACGGGGAAACGGGGCTTTCGATCAATAACAGCGAGAAGGTCAATGACCCTGCCGTGCTCGCCGCGACTATCGAACGCTTACTTCTGGACCCCACACTTGCAGCACGGTTAGGCGTGAACGCACGGCAGCATTACCTGGACCGGTTTCAGCCAGAGCATCATGTCCGTAGCTTATACTCGCTCTTTTCTCACCTGATTGCCGCCCGACAAGCGGCGTCTATTCTGACCAGATATCCCATGAGGAAAATATGACACAAGCATTAATTGCGGCACCACAGGAAAGCGGACACTATGCCTGCGATACTGTTGTTCCAAAATCATCCGATCAACAAAGCGGCGACACTATATTGCCGTCTGTGGAGACAGCAACGGATTCACTTTCCGGCGCGAATCAGCAACGCTACACCGTTTATGGGGATAGTGCCGTGGAAGCACGCATCGCCTCCTTATTAAAGGATGTTTCCCGACGTCTTTCTCCGCAATTACCACCAAGCATTTGCCGTACCCTGGCACTTATCGGTGGGTATGGACGTGGGGAGGGGGGCGTGGAAACGGTTTCCGATGGTTCGATGATCCCCCATAACAATTTCGATTTTCTGGTTATCGTCCGTGAGAGCGTCAGTGTCTCGGCAATGGCAAAATTGAAGAAGGAGCTGGACACTCTGCTCAATGAGGCGATGGAGGTGCACAATATAGAGTTATATCTCGGGATTGTCAATGAGCAAAACCTACGAAATGCCCCCCGTAGAGTCATCTGGCATGACATCGTCGAAGGGCATAAAACTCTGCTCGGCGACACTTCCTTTTTACCGGAATTGAAACGGCACGCGGACCCGGATCAGATCCTTTCCGAGGATGTACGCGACCTGCTGGTCAACCGGGGTACCTTGCTACTCATCAACGATGTCATTTTAGATCGTGGCGAACTGCACCTGACACTCTCCGACCGACGTGCCATCATTCGCCATGCAATGAAGGCGATTCTCGGCTATGGAGATGCGTTGCTCTGGTCTTTGGGGGATTACCACTGGAGCTATGTCGAACGACAACTCCGGATGCGTAACCAGGTGGCGAATGTGCCTGAATCGTTTCGAGCACAATATGAAATGGCGGCGGAGTTTCGGTTCCGTCCCCGTTACGAAGAGTATCTGTTGCGAGATCTGTCTGCCTGGCAGGACGAATTGCGTGCAGAGCTCGAATCGGTTCAC
Source organism: Armatimonadota bacterium (assembly GCA_014381035.1). The sequence goes on along the minus strand of JACMIS010000900.1, from coordinate 9,664 downwards.
TGGCAGTTCGAGTGGCGACGGTTGGGAAAGTCTTTTGAGATGGACTGGAGTCGCTTATCCGAACGTTCTCTGGCAACATATTTGCCTGCGCCCTGGATAGAACCGCGCCTGCTTGCCCGTCGGGTTTGGAACGCACTGAGAGGAGGTCCCGGAGTAGACGCACCGATTGGATCGCACTGGCAGGCACGCTATGGCATGCGTTTCACGGGAATGCGGGAATTAATGCCGGTTCTATTTCCCGCTGTCGCCTACCCCGACGCCATCACTCCGGATTCCCTGATCTGGCGTAGCTGGGTAACCAAGGCACTGGGAGCATCCAGCGATTCCCCGATTGCGTTGCGACGGGCATATCTGCGAACCTGGGGACAGCATGGCGACGTGAATTTTCCGCATACCCTTCGGGTCCTTGGTATATCTTTGGATGAGCCAGAAATGCAGGAGGCACCCGTTCATGACTGAATCCCTCCTGCAACCGCGACCAGTAACCGTGATCATGCGGTCAAAGAATTCGGATTGGGTGATAGCACAAGCACTCGCCGCTCTTTTTTCCCAGACCTTCACCGACTTTGAACTGCTGGTCGCTGATTCTGGATCGACGGATCGAACACTCGAAATTGTCGCGGAGTATCCCCATCGTTTGCTTCGCATCGAGCCGGAAGAGTATTTCCCTGGAGCCGTTCTGAATCGTGCTATAGGAATGGCTGAGGGTAGGATTATCGTATTCTTGAATTCGGATGCGGTCTTGCTCACTACCGACGCATTGACTACATTACTTACCACTTTTAATGATCCGGTGGTAATGGCGGCGTTCGGGCGGCAACTCCCTCGTTCGGATGCGCACACCTGGGTGCGACGGGATTATGCAGTCGCTTTTCCGGCACAGAAAGACGCACCGAAATGGTTGCCATTCTCGCAGGTATTTTCCGCACTGCGTAAAAGTGCCTGGGAAGCCCAACCCTTTTATACAGCGGCCTGGGGTTCGGAAGACGTAGAATGGGGCGTCCGTGCCCGTTGCCGGAGTTGGGATATCCGGTACGTACAAAGTGCTATGGCGATGCATTCCCACAACTATACTCTGCATCAGTTATATGGGCGGCGTTTTATCGAGGGTGAGGCGGACGCCTTTATCTATGGTGGGGACGATTCGCTGCCTAAGATGGTAGTCCGCATTCTCCGCACTCTGGCTCATGATCTCCTGTCGCATCAAGCGGCACGCGACCTGAATGGTTTATTAGCCTCTCCTTTTCGAGGTGCCATCGCTCAGTGGGGATACTATCAGGGGCATCGCCATGGAGAAAAACGTATCGCAAACAACGATAGCGATGCTCGCACGGGACAACAGACCGTTCTTCGTCGCCACGAGTCGGTGCGCGGTGCGAAAGTGTGACATCAAAAAATTTGAAATCTATTTATGTTTTAACGGGGTTTTAACGGTAGTGCATCACTATCTGTATGAATTTACCGATAGGAGTGCGAAAAAAAGATTGAAGATCGGGATAACTACTTTTGGTGCGGATGGTGGTAAGTCTGGAATCGGTGTCTATGTGCGGAAAACGTTGCGGGCACTGGCGAAATTGCAACAGGAAGGCGAAGCCTCCGATGTCCCCTTTGAGATCATCGCTCACGAGGGCGAAGCGGACTACTTCACGCCCGTCGCAGATTGGTCTGTTCTGCGCTTCCCTACCGCGTTGCGTTCTGCGCTGCCCAATCTACTCTGGCATCAGGTGTGCTTACCACAATTGTGTTGGAACCGTGGCTATGACGGTCTATTTCTTCCGGCAGCAAATCGACGTTTACCTTTTTGCTGTCCCTGCCCCACAGTGGGTACCGTGCATGATTTTTCGTTGTTGCATATCAAAAATAAATATGACGCGGCACATGATTTCTATGTTCGGCGAGTACTACCGATGCTCGCGCGTCGCCTGACCCAGGTCATCACCGTAATCTGAGTCCAGTAGTCGCGACATTGTCGGATTTGCGCAAGTGTCCGAAGCACGGGTCACCGTAATTCCGGCGGCAGCTAGCCGCGAAAGGTTTACCCCGATACCGCTACTGTTTCTGTCCGAAATAACGCTCTGGCGGTCACACGATGAACCGACCATCACTATCAAACAACGACTGTTGGAGACTATAAGTAATGACGCACTCAGCCCAATTGGACATAGCCACCTCCTCGCGTGGAGAAATCAAAGCGAGAGAATTTGCTTGCATGCCTATGCGACGCACGTCCCTGTATCCGATACTCAAGCGTGTTTTTGATGTAATCGTAACCGGAGTAGCGTTGCTATTACTTGCCCCGGTATTTCTTCTGATTGCAATAGTGATCAAGGTTCAGGATGGCGGAGCAGTTCTTTTTTATCAGACCCGCGTTGGTAAAGACGGAGTTTCGTTCCGTTTCCCCAAATTCCGCTCCATGGTGGCGGACGCGGAAGTGATCCGACAGAAGCTGTTACACCAGAATCAACACGGTGAAAGCGCGGTTACTTTCAAGCTCAAAAATGACCCGCGTATCACTCCAGTCGGTGCTTTTTTACGCCGCTTTTCCCTGGACGAGTTACCACAACTATGGTGTGTCCTGACCGGCGAAATGTCTCTGGTCGGACCTCGACCAGCACTGGTAGTCGAGGTACAGCAGTACACCGTTACGGAGCGAGCACGCCTTGCAGTGGAACCAGGAATTACCTGTATCTGGCAGGTGTCAGGACGTGCCGATGTGCCCTTCGCTCAACAGGTGGAAATGGATCTCCAGTACATCGCGAAGCGCAGTATGCTTTTCGATATTCAACTCCTGATGCATACAATCCCGGCAGTGCTGGGAGGCGAAGGTGCGTATTGAAAACCGTTAATAAATGAAGGCGATCACCCGTCGTATTTAACGGACCATTAATGATTGTTTCGTAGCATTGTTCAGCATTCCCCGTTAGGAGTGACTGAAAGTGATACTTATGAAGCAACTGAGACGATTCCAAGGAACAAAATGGAACGTTGACGATGATACCACTGGTCCAGATCATTTCACCTCAGCAGATCTGGAACGCCGCCAGACACGTTTTCGCCAGGCGGCCCATCGGCAGGGGATAAGAACTGCCTGGAGTCATCTCTGTGCGAAGATGCCCGAGGCGCAACGGTTTTGGGATGGATCGCTTGCGTTAATATTGCTGATAGTCACCCTCCCTTTAATAGCACTTCTTCGATTGATTTGCGGGCCGGTTTGCCGAATCCCTCGACTCGGGAGAGAGTGTCAACCGTTTCATGAGTACACATTTCTTGCCCGGCGTGGCAGTTGGATCGAGTGGCTGAACCTGCACCGCTTGCCTGCATTATGGAACATCTTCCGGGGTGACATGGCAATCGTCGGACCACGCGCCGTAGAACCCGACGAAATGCCGCCGAGTGACCGTCTGCGTCGCGAACGGTACCTGGTTCGCCCCGGTGTTATTTGTCTCTGGTGGGCTCGCCAGCGTGCTAATATTCCTTTCGAAGGAGAAGCATGGGCAGATCGCGACTATGTCTTGGAACGAAGTTTCTGGGGAGACGTAGGCATCATTCTTCGTGTGGGATGGGCTTCCTTTTATGGCGGCGCAACACCTGAGGAAGAAGTATCCACCGGACGGATTACTCTGCTGGATATTCCTCTGGATAATGACACGATGGATGAAGCGGTGGCTCATCTTGTCCAGACAGCAACAATGGATAGGTCCGGCGAGTCGCCGAGCCGAGCAATGCAGGTTTCGTTTGTGAATGCCGATTGCGCGAACATTTCCTGTTGCAATCTCAAGCATGCCGCAATCGGCTACTGCAGAATGCTTCCTTACGCGTCACCAACGAATTCAGCTGGCAAATCATTACCCAGCAGTTGGTGACGGTTTACGAAGCCGTCGCGGCGAAATCCAGGAACCGATTCCCATCCGGGATGTCCCTACCGGCGGAAAGCCCGTAGGAGAATCGCACTTGATATTCCGTCAGCTCCGCCAGGGGCTTGGAACGGGATGCCTTGTTATCAGGGTGTGGTGCCGGAATACGGGAGGCACCCGCCGAAAGATTGTGCGGACACAAAGACGAAAGTTGACTGATCTCTACTCACGATGTTTAAATTATTCATGATCCTCAACCAGGACTCCTTCGGGAAGGGGTACCACGATGCGGCATATCACGCTCTCGCGGCGGCACTCGATGTGGCTCAACAGGAAAGAAATCGCGAAGGTCTGGCTCGCATCGTTGCCATCGCGGCAACCCAGAACGAACTGCTCGTCGGGAAAGGACGGAACAGCAAAAATGTCGCCCCATCAACCGATGACTGCGAGTACGCCATCCCTTTCTCCCTGTTGGCGCAAAAAGCGAGTGTGGGGTTAAACGGGATACAACAAACCTGATTTAGCCCGCCCCCGCCCCTGGAGCGAGTGTGGGCGACACTTTCCTGTTGCGCCGCAGAAACTTTTCTCGCAATAGTGCTCGCTCATCGTTCTCGATGAAGAAGAGGGCGAAGAGTATCCCAAAGGTGAGCGCACCAGGAATCGCTAGCAAAGCAACAAGAACGAGATATGTTGGTGGCACCAGTGTTTTTAGCCAGATGGTTACCGATACCTGTGCTCCCCCGCATATCGGTGCCGGTAGGAACACCTGTCGTACAAATCGTGAAAAAGGAACGTTTTGCAGCGCACAGGCTCGCGGCAGTATGTACAGAACGTCTACACAGAGGGTTGCGATCAGTGTGCCCAGGGCGATGCCGCCGATACCCAGAAGGGGGCAAGGAGAATACTGCAAGCAAGGTTGACCAGAATGCCTGCTCCCTGCGCTTGCGCAGATAGTTTATGGTGACCTGTCATCACCAGGACATTCGCTACCATCATCTGGGGAACGTTCAGTCCCATTGCCGCCATCAGAATACAAAGCGGTATTGCAGCGGCCGCCATCTCGGAGCCTACCCACAAAACAATTATCTCGCGGGCGAAAAGGCACACGGAGAGTGTCAGCACCGTCGAGGCGGCGAAAACGAACTTCGTGGCGTTCAGCAGTATGAAACGTAACTTTATTACGTCCCCGCTTCCCTGTAGTTGCGCCACCAGGGGAGCGAATACATTGATAACCTGCTTGGTAAGTAGTAACGTAGACTCCGAAATTCGTAATGCTATCGCGTAGACCGCGACCGCTGGCAACGTCAGGAACCATTGGACCAGCAAGGGGTCAATTCGCATTCGTACCAGAGTCGCGGCATGAACCAGTAACTGGGAAAGGCTGAAAGATGCTACCTCGCGAAGCAGTGTCCGGTCTGCCAGCGCGATATGTATCCGAATTCCTGGCAGACAACGGAATACCAGGACGACATAGGCAACGTATTCCAATAGCATCGTCCCCAGATTAATCCAGGCGACCGTGACGATACCCGTTCCGCGATACAGAGAAAGCGCGTATTGGAACGGAAAATTATACAGCTGAAAGTACCCGCTGTAACCGAGCAGCTTCTGGAAGACACGGCTGATGCCCCGACGAACCCGCCCGGGTCCCGCCACACTGGACGGCAGTGCGGCACAGAGTTGACACAGGGGCGATCAAACGACGATCTTTCCGGTGCGTACGCGAAGAACGAAAAATGCCCGTGTTCGGCGGGCATCTTCCCGGTCAGGATCGTCGGGTCACAGGTGCAGGAGTATCCGAGGACTGTGTCCATCGGTGCTTTTATCATGAGCAGATCATCCAGAAATCGGTGTTGTTGCGCCAGTTCCCATCTGAAGGCGTCGATAAAGACGCATAGTGTCACTGTGCTCATAATTACTCGTCTGTCCTTAACCAGCCGATCTTCTGCCCCTCGAAGGCGGGATTATTTCCCTATCGCGGTCGCGTCATCGAAGGCGGCGACGGCTTCCTCTGACGTGTCATAAATGCCGAGGATGCGGTGTATTCGCACCAATTCCAGCAAGGCACGAACCCGTTTCTGGACACGACAGATTTTCATGCTCCCCCCGTGCTCGTTGATGTCACGCAGGCAAGACAAGATCGCGCCGAAGCCAGAGCTATCGACGAACTGGACAGCACCCAGGTCGAGGACCATGCGTACGTTATAGCGAATCAGGTCGCGCATCTTGTCCTTGAAGCGTGCCGCCGTGCTGAGGTCCAGTTTGTCCCCCTGTACGCGGACGATGATGATATTCTCCGGCAACGATTCCACAGAAATGTCAATAGTAGCCATTTATAATTTCAACCTTTCTTTAATTCTATCAATGCGATAGACATGTGCAATGTGTTGCGTCCGAGCGGATCACGATCATAAACTACCGAATCGAAGACGGCACTGATGATGAATAGACCGAATCCCCCGTCCTCCGACCCGTCGAACACGGGGGGCGGTACGCAATCGGGAGAGAAACGACGCCCCGTATCCCGCAGACGAAACCGAAGTGATGTGTTCAGGAAATCTGCTTCCCACTGGAATCGGGAATTGGCGTTCCGGAGCAGAGAGTGCTCGATGATGTTGGCTGCCGCCTCGTTCACCGCGATAATGATCTGGTCGATGGTTTCCTCGTCCAGGTATTCCCCACACAGTTCCCGACAGGCCGTTTCCGTGGCGGAACGTACGTCCTCCAACGCTTCCGGTTTCGCCGGAAATTCGCACACCCGTAGCTGTCGTGCCGCGGCAGTGGTCGGAGTTTTTGGCTTCCCTGCGTTCGGATCGATAGCCACGACGACGACAGTTATGTCGTCTCCGATGGTCGCCCCCTGATATTCGTTGACCGTGTTGCAAATCGAGTCCGCGATCTCCTGCGGCGACGAGCAACGAGGAGCCAGCTCGGCAACCAGTGCGGACAAACGCTCGTCGCCGAACGGCTGCCCCCTGCTGTCTTCCGCGTCGGTGACACCGTCGGAGTAGAAGACAAACACTTCCCCGCCGCGCAGCGGAAAGATCTCCTCGTAATGGGGAACGAAATCCATCACGCACATACCGAGTGGCATGTCATCCCCTGCTATCGTCCGGATCTTCCCGTCGGGCGAATAACACAACGGGGGCGGGTGTCCGCAATCTACCAACCGTAATACCTGTTCCGCTAAATCGAAACGGGCATAATCCAGCGTCACGAAACTTTGCAACTGACAGAGTTCCTCGGCGACTAATGCGTGCAGCCCGTTGACTATCTCGGCGGGTTCCGGTAGGCGGTTGTACGGTCGCAGGGAAATGAGCAAATCCCGTTGTACCCGTCCCAGATGACTTTTTACCGCCGCCCCCAGTAGTGCCGCCGCGGTCCCTTTGCCCATCACATCCCCGACGACGACATCCAGCGACCGTGTGCCAAACGCAAAAAAATCATAAAAGTCGCCGTCGATCTTCTCGGTCCCGATCGACCTTGCCCCCACCCGTAATCCCGCGATGGGTGTCGCCGAGGTTATCGGTGCTACCAGTAGTTTTTGCTGGATAGCGGCCCCCACCTCGTTTTCACGGCGGCGTATCCGGCAGAGGGCATCGTTCGTTTCTCGTAACGCGGTTTCCGTAACCCACTGCGCCCTGGCATACCGCAGGGTTCGCTCCATCAGTGACGGGGTGATTTTTCCTTTCACCAGATAATCGGACGCCCCGTACTCTTGCGCGGTCTGATCCAGTACAAGGTCATCGTGCCCGGTCAGCAGGATAACGGGGCGATTGTAACCCGCCGCACGGGCGGCTTGAAGGACTTCCAATCCGTCCTCGCTGCCGAGGCGAAAATCCATCAGGCAGAGGTCGTGGGAGGGGGGAGAAAACTCACCGGGCATCTCCGCCAGCGCGGCTTCCGCCGTCGCGACCCAACGGGCACTATACAGGATGTTCCCTTGGATGCTTTCGAGCAGATGACTGGTGATCATGAAATCTTCGGGGTCGTCGTCGACCACCAGTACGCGTACCACCTCCCGATCCGACGCAACCAGCGGTAAACCGATTTGCTTCATAATTCTGCCTCCTTTCTGCTGTAGATATAAGTGACGGCGGGCATTTCCACGATTTCCAGCCAGTACATCCGGATCCGTTTCATTACTTCGACCAGCCCTTCGAACGTGACTGGCTTGGCGATGTAGGAGTTCGCTCCGGCATCGTATGCCTGGGCGATATCTTCCTCGGACGAAGAAGTCGTCAGTATTACGACGGGGATAGAACGCAGGTCGGGATCTGCCTTGATCTCCTGCAACGCCTCGCGCCCGTTTTTCCGCGGCATGTTCAGATCCAACAGGATCAGTCCGGGGCGAGGGGCAGCCGCTGGTACCGAATAGTCGCCTTGCCGTTTCAGGTAGTCCATCAACTCCTCGCCGTCACCCACGAATCGGATCGTGTTGACGAGACGGCACTCGGCAAGTGCTTCCCCTGCCAGCATTTGATCGTCCGGGTCATCGTCCGCCATCAGTATCACTACGGCGGCACCCGCGGTCGCCGCTGTGGGACGCCCCATTTGTTGTCGTGTCATCATCCTGCATATTCCTTTTCTGGCGTTGTCGGTGACGATTACGATGCACCGCAAGGTAAATCGATAACAAACGAAGCACCTTCTCCAGGAACAGAGTGAGCGGAGATGCTACCACCGTGTCGCTCGACAATACGGCGACACAATGCTAACCCGATCCCTGTTCCCTCGTATTCACTGCGGCTATGTAACCGCTCGAAAACCTCGAAAATCCGTGTCGCATGACGTGCATCAAAGCCAATACCGTTGTCGGTCACCGTAATCCGAACCTTACCAGTACCTCTCTCCCGTGTTGTTACCTGGACCGTGATAACCGGTGTTTTCGTCGCACTCTGAAACTTCAGCGCGTTTCCCAGCAAGTTCTGAAAGAGTTGCCGCATCTGGAGCGAATCTGCCTCCACTGTAGGAAGCGAACCGACGATGATGCTTGCTTTACTCTGGTGAATTCGCTCCTCCAGGTCGTTCAGCACCCCGTTGATGATTTCGTTCAGGTTTGTCGCCTGTATCGGGCGTTTCTGCGTGGTGATCCGTGAGAAAGTGAGCAGTCCGTCGATCAGTGTTTGCATCCGGGCGGCGGCGTTCAGCATCCGATCCAGATAATCGACACAGTCCGCGGGCGGCTCCGGGACGGAGTTCACCTTCGTTTTTAGCCGTCCGCCGAACGCCTGAATCTTCCGTAACGGTTCCTGCAGGTCATGACTGGCAATCGAAGCAAATTCCTGTAATGCCTGGTTACTTCGCTTCAATTCCTCGGTCAGGCGGCATCGCGCCGTAACATTACGGTACATCCACAGGTGACCGCGGTACACGTTCTCGACGACAATCGGGATATAGTCGCGCTCCAACACCTGACCATCACGCATGTGTATTTCTTCGGCAGCGGCGACCCGCCGTTCGCGTAGCAGCGTGTCGATTCGCTGTACGAATGTTTCCGGGTCTGTAAAAAGGTGTTTACTCTGCTCGGCGGAGCCGGAACAGTCGTATCCGACCATCGATTCTGGCGGAGCAGGTATGGAAAATTGATCACAGAACGGTTGGTTGGTCAGCAGGATGCGTCGGTTTTCGTCCTCAACGAGCACCCCCGCCTGGAAGTTCGCGATCAGTGTGGCTAGCCGTGTCTGGCTGAGTTGCAACCGCGCCTCCGCCTGTTTTCGCTCGGTAATGTCGCGCAGATATGCGGTGAAAAACGGGCGTCCCAGCAAAGATGCGGCATTGATGCTCAGTTCGATCGGGAACTCGGTGCC